>JAISQI010000071.1 GCA_031274295.1 Holosporaceae bacterium | reverse complement strand
GAAGATAATAACCAAACTTTGGGCATAGTAGCTCAATACATAAAAGATTTATCATTCGAGAATATAAATCCAATTTCCAAAATAGAATCTTCCAACAAGCAGCCTCAAATAGATGTACAATTAAAGATCAATTTTGAAAAGGGAAAGGAAAAAAATAAATTCGACGTATCATTGATAACAGAAATCAATGCAAAATTAGATAACCCTTTATTTATTATGGAATTAAATTATACGGGAGAATTTATTATCAATGGGTTTGCCGATGATATGCTAGATTCTATCCTATATATAGAATGTCCTCGATTATTATTTCCCTTTGCCAGAAGTATTATTGCAAATACGGTAAGCGAAGGCGGATTCCCGCCATTATATTTGGCTCCGGTTAACTTTGCAGATTTGTATCAGCAGCAAAAAGAATCCAAAAACCAAGTTTTGCAATAGCCTATGAATAAGCTTGCAGTACTAGTAGATGGCTCTGGTTTTATCTATCGAGCCTATTATGCTTTGCCGCAATTAACGAATGAGCACGAACAATCGATCGGAGCGGTTTACGGATTTTGTTCTATGCTTATCTCGTTGCTAAAAAAGCATGAATCAGATTTGTTTTGCGTCGTGCTGGACAGTGGTAGAAACACTTTTCGTTCGGAAATATACGCCGCCTATAAAAGCAATCGCAATGAAACTCCGGAAGATTTGAAATCTCAAATGCCAATGTTGAATGACGTGTGTAGCGCCTTTGGTATTCCAACAATAAGTAAAAAAGGATTTGAGGCCGACGATATAATCGCAACATATTCGGAAAAATTGTCCGAGCGCGGATACGACGTAAGAATAATTTCGTCCGACAAGGATCTAATGCAGCTGGTGACGGATAATATTTCATTATTCGATCCCATAAAATCGAAAGTAATAAAAACCGAAGAAGTTCTTGAAAAATATGGTGTTTTACCATCGCAGATGGTGTTTTTACAGGCTCTTATGGGAGACGCTTCCGACAATATTCCAGGTATTAGAGGCATTGGCCCCAAGACGGCGGCCAATCTTATCAACGAGTTTAAAACATTGGACGCTATTTATCAAAATATCGATGCCATAAAATCACAAAAGATCAGAGAACTTCTTGTGAGTCAGAAAGAATTACTGGACACCTCTTTGAGATTGGTAACTCTCGATAAAAATGTTAACGTCGAAGAAAATTTCTCCGATTTGAGGGTGTCCTATAATCGTGACAGAGTTGTTGATTTTTTAGAATCGGCGGGATTTAGTTCTTTGGTGAAAAGATTGGGCTCTCCATCTCTCCAATCCGCGGACAAAGTCCGGAACCGACAGATCATCGCATCGTCTAGAGAATTAAAGAATTTTTTTGAACTAAATAGAATTCAAAAATTGAGTTTTTTCCTTTCTTCCTGCGCAGATGGAAATAACGTACTAGCCATGTGCTGCGGTTTGAAAACGGCGTATTGTATTTTTTCTGCGCCAAACAAATCTGATTTGTTCAATCAGAATATTACTTTTGAGGAAATTTGCGCCGCGCTAAAACCGTATTTTGAAAATCCTAATATAAAAAAAATAGGCATAAGAAACGAACTTCGATATTTCAAAAACGTCGATTTTAAATCGTACGACGATCTGGCGGTGATGTCCTATTTGCTCCGCGGGACAGTTGGAGATAAAGTCGGTGATGTTTGTGGGGATACAAATCTTCCCATCTGCAAATTATCCTTTAAAAATGTCTGCGAAATCGATCAAATTTGCCAAATATCAGAGCTTATTTATGATGGTTATGATGAAATTCTAGCGGATCTCGAAAGAAATAATCTTCTGGAGATTTATCAGAAAATAGACCGTCCTTTGATTAATATATTGAAAAACATGGAAGAGAATGGCATCGCCATCTCGCCTCAAAAACTGAACGATCTTGCCGGTGAATTCTCTGGAAAAATATCGGAAATCGAGGGTAAGATTTTCGGAATATCCGGGTGTAATTTTAACATTGGCTCGGTTAATCAATTAGCCGATGTTCTTTTTTCCAAATTAAATATTCCCAAACCCAAAAGAACAAACTCTTTGGATGTGGAAAGTCTAGAGGAATTATCGGTATACAGTCCTGTTCCAGCGTTAGTTATAGAATGGCGCAGGTTATCTAAACTGCTGTCCAGTTATACCCATTCGTTGTGCAAACTCATCGATCCAACGACAAATAGACTTCATTCCACATTTAATATGACGTCCACCATAACCGGAAGACTGTCGTCGTCCAATCCAAATTTACAAAATATTCCACACAGAACCGAATACGGCAAGCGAATTAGGGAGGCGTTCGTAAGTGAAAAAGGGAGCAAGCTGGTTTCTTTTGATTATTCTCAGATAGAATTGAGAATTTTAGCCCACATGGCGGACGTAAGATTGTTAAAACAAGCTTTTATAGACAACAAAGATATACATACGATAACGGCGGCCAATATGTTCGGAGTTGGCATAAATGAAGTAACGGAAGAGATGAGATCCAGCGCCAAGGTTATCAACTTCGGAATAATATACGGGATGTCTCCCTTTGGTTTGTCGAGGGCTCTTGGTATTCCAGTTGGAAAAGCTGACGAATACATCAGCGGCTATTGGGCGCAATTTCCTGAGTTTGGAAAATTCAAAGCCGATACGTTGCAGTTTGCAAAAAAACACGGGTTTATACAAACGATTACCGGAAGACGCTGTTACACAAAGGACATACAGTCATCCAGCTATTTGCTACGACAATTTAGCGAGAGACAAGCGGTAAATGCGGCAATCCAGGGCAGCGCAGCCGATGTGGTAAAAATTGCAATGATAAAGATTTTTCCCAAACTTGAGGACTTTCACTCGAAAATGTTAATACAAATACATGACGAATTAGTTTTGGAAACCAAAGACGAATTGGTATCGGAATTCATTCCGGTAATAAAAGACATAATGGAACATGCCGTTGAATTATCTGTTCCACTCGAAGTTAATGTGGTGTCCGATATATGTCTAAGATAAAGCATAGTATTTTCCTTAAATAAAAGACGTATCCGATATTGTTTCGTAAGAATTTGTTCTTTTTCAAGGGTAATTTCGCAATATAATTTTAGCGTTATCAGTTTGATATTTGTTATACATTGTGAGATAATCGAGAAGTTTTTGTGTTGGAGGCTTTGAATATGTGTTGTTGGGAACTTATAGTTATTATATCTGGGGTTTTCGCTCTGATATACGGCGCCATAAACGCTGGGCGCATGCTAAAGTTAAGCAGCGGTGATGAAAAAATGCGAGAGATTGCTGGTGCCATCCAGGAAGGGGCGTCTGCATATTTGGACAGACAATATAAGACCATTGCCTTGGTTGGCATAGTGATTGTGAGCTTTATTGCTGTGTTTATGGGATTATATCCGGCCATTGGATTTATTCTGGGAGCGGTTTTATCCGCAGTTGCCGGATATGTCGGAATGAATATTTCCGTAAGAGCGAATGTCAGGACTTGCGAAGCAGCCAAAAAAGGAATTGAACGCGCGCTATCGGTCGCCTACCAGTCTGGAGCAGTTACTGGATTTCTGGTGGTGGGACTTGGATTGCTGGGAATAGCGTTATATTTTTTCTATCTCAAAGCTTTTGTAAATGATGCGCGCCTAGTGTCCGAATCTCTTATTACCATGAGTTTCGGGGCTTCTCTCATTTCTATATTTGCTCGTCTCGGAGGAGGAATTTTTACCAAAGGAGCAGACGTTGGTGCAGATTTGGTCGGAAAGATTGAAGCTGGAATTCCAGAAGATGATCCCCGAAATCCCGCTGTCATCGCAGATAATGTCGGCGATAACGTAGGAGATTGTGCCGGTATGGCCGCCGATCTTTTCGAAACCTATGTTGTTACGATCGCCGCAACAATAGTTTTAGCGGGAATTTTCTTTAGAGATGCCGCCAAGGATCTTTTAATGATGTATCCGTTGGTAATTTCCGGAGTATGTATTCTGGGATCTATTTTGGGCACCGTCTTTGTTAAATTAGGAAAAAATCAAAACGTAATGCACGCCCTTTATAAAGGATTATGGGCAACCATCATTTTTTCTCTTTTATTTATGTATTGCACTACGGTGAAAATGTTCGATCTAAATACCGTGTTTCAAATAAGTGGAAGTACCGTGTCATTTTCTGGATATGGAATTTTTGGATGTGGCATCGTTGGACTGGTGGTCACCATTTTACTTGTGTTCATTACCGAATATTACACGTCCTATTCATACAGACCTGTTATTAGTATCGCTCAGGCATCTGAAACAGGGCATGGAACTAATATTATCCAAGGGTTGGCCGTTTCCATGGAAGCAACTGCCGTGCCGGTGATTATCATCTGCTCCGCGATTTTAGCTTCCTATATGATGGCGGGATTATATGGCATAGCAGTTTCCGCGACGTCGATGCTGGCCTTGGCGGGTATGATTGTCGCAATTGATGCCTATGGACCAATCACTGACAACGCAGGAGGTATTGCAGAAATGTCTGGACTGCCGGATAAAGTCCGTCAGGTAACAGATAAATTGGATGCCGTTGGTAACACTACCAAGGCCGTTACCAAGGGATATGCAATTGGATCTGCCGGGCTGGCGTCTTTGGTGTTATTTTCAGCGTATACGCAGGATATTGCCCATTATTTTCCTTCATTATTTGTTCGTTTTGAATTGGGAGACCCCTACGTGGTCATTGGGTTGTTTATAGGCGGGTTATTGCCCTATTTATTTAGTGCTAGCTGTATGATGGCAGTGGGGCGAGCCGGCGGATCAATAGTTGTTGAGGTTAGGCAACAATTTAAGGAAATTAAAGGCATTATGACAGGGAAAGCAAAACCGGATTACAAAAGAGCCGTTGATATGCTCACAAAAGCGGCAATAAAAGAGATGATGTTGCCCTCGTTGTTACCGATTTTATCTCCCTTTTTGCTATATTTTATCATTTTATATTTTGGAGGACATGGCGCCGGTATCAAGAGCGTTGGAGCAATGCTCATGGGAACTATCCTGACAGGACTTTTCCTGGCTATTTCAATGACGTCTGGCGGTGGTGCGTGGGATAACGCCAAGAAGTACATAGAAAATGGAAAATTTGGTGGAAAGGGATCCGATGCTCACAAGGCAGCGGTGACCGGAGATACCGTCGGAGATCCATATAAAGATACCGCTGGTCCGGCAATAAATCCGATGATTAAAATAACCAACATTGTAGCAATTTTGTTGTTGGCGTTGTTGTCGAAAATGATGTCTTAGGAATTGTATTCTATTGGCCGATTATAAAAATTTCGGCCTTTGGAATTTTTCTAAATCGATAAGATATATATCTATATATCTAGAAAATAATCGCTATTCCGCTATCATCATTTATTTTCTTTGTATAGGTGGCCTTTCTGGAAGTAAGCAATTCGTTTCTACAGATTTTCAATCTTTGTACTTCTTTGGCGTCATCCTTATCCAAGATCATGATTGCGCTTAGCTTTATTTCTACTAGATCAAGTAATATGTCTAAAGATTGTCTTGATAACATGTTATAACCTAATGTTTATCTAGGTACAGAGATGCTACACCAATTAGTTTAAAGAAATATTAAAATGACGAATTTTTTTATAAAAGATATATTGAAGGTGAAAATAGATGAACTAATTGCCTCCAAAGCAGTGATAATCGGACTTGATATTGGAGATAAAACCGTTGGCGTGGCCGTATCCGACAGCAGAATAAAAATTGCAAGTGGTCTGGCGACCGTTTCAAGAAATGGAACGGACAGGGACTTTAATTTCCTAATGGACGCCGTTAGTCATTATAAAATAGGGTTGATAATTTTCGGGTGGCCTCTTCAAATGAACGGATTACCTGGAAAACAATGTGAAAAAACCTTGGAATTCACAGAACGGCTATCTAAATATATTAACGCTGATTTCGCGCGATGGGACGAGAGATTTTCCACCAAAGTGGTGGACGATCTTATGATACAGGCTGATTTATCACGCAAAAAACGCAAAAAAGCTGTCGATCAAAGCGCGGCCGTCTACATTCTCCAGGGAGCCATTGACTTCCTAAACAGAAACTCCGTTCTAACAAAGCAAGATTTTCTCTAGTTCTTTCATGTCCTCCGGAAGGTCGCTCTCAAAGCGCATGATTTTTTGCGAACGCGGATGTACAAACTCCAAAAAGTAGGCATGAAGTGCTTGTCGAGGGAAACGGTTAACAAAGTTAGCTATTTCATTGGGAATGGCGTAGTTCTTCACTTTATACAGTGAATCTCCAATTAGGGAGCACTTAAGATGGGACATATGAACTCTTATTTGATGCGTGCGACCGGTTTTCAATTCGCATTCTATTTTTGATGCAAATTGTGAAAATGTTTGAAGAGTTTTGTAAAATGTCACAGCGTTTCGGCCGACATTTTTTGAAACTGACATTTTTAGTCGGTTGTTTTTATCCCTTGCGATGAGGGTTGTAATTTTTCCCCAAGAGGGATGAGGAGTAGAATAGCAAAAACAAATATATTTTCTTGTTAGAGAGTGTGTTGCAAACTGTTTGGCGAGTTTGCAATGGGAGAAGTCATTTTTAGCAACCACGAGGATTCCGCTGGTATCTTTATCTATTCTGTGAACGATCCCGGGTCTGTATTGGCCGCTGCCAACGGATAACGATTGTCCGCAGTGATGAATAAGTCCGTTAACTAGCGTATGCGAGCGGTTTCCCGCTCCGGGATGAACCGTTATGCCAGCTGGCTTATCAATAATGAGTAAATCTTCATCTTCATATAAAACAAGAAATTCTACGCTATCGTCCGGTGATAAGTCGGGCTTTTCTATTTCCCAATGGTCGTCTACGGAGATTTTATCGTTGATTTTTAAATTATAATTGGCGTCCGTTATAAAAACAGAATTAACCTGAACGCGTTTAGTCGATATGAGGGTTTGTATTTTGCTGCGGGACAGCTCTTTAATTTCAGATGCTAGAAATTTATCCAGTCTGTTTTTTTTTATGTCTATTACTACGGATAGTTCTCTAATATTTACACCGTTTTTGCTTTTTTGGTTTTGGGTGATAATTTATCGATTTTCTTTACGTATTCGGAGGATGGCATTTTTGATTTTTTAGACGTCTTAATGATCGGAGTTCTTTTTTGTTTTACGATTTTTTGACCATCCACGATCTTTTTTATGTCTTCTCCGGTTAGAGTTTCATGTTCAAGTAATCCATGGGCCAAAAGCTCCAGCGCATTCCGATTGTCTTCGAGAATTTTTTTCGCCCTGGCGTAGGTTTTATCGACAAGGGCGCGGATTTCTTCGTCTATTAGCTTGGCAGTTGAACTGGATATACTTTTACTAGCGGAGGTCGAGTGTCCAAGAAATACCTCCTGTGCTCTATCTCCGGCGTAGGATAGAAACCCAAGTTTTTCACTCATTCCGCACTCGAGTATCATACGTCTTGCTATTTTAGTTACTGCGCTTATGTCGCTCGACGCTCCGGTCGTAATTTTTTCGGTTCCGAAAAACATTTCTTCGGCAATTCTTCCGCCAGCTGAAACAGATAAGCTGGCCTCTAGCTCGGCACGAGATTTTGAAACTCTATCCTGTTCCGGCAAAAGCATAACCATTCCCAAGGTCTGACCTCTTGGAATAATAGTTGCCTTGTGAATGGGGTCGGATTCTGGAATGTTCAGCGCAACAATAGCATGTCCGGCCTCGTGGTAGGCGGTTAACTTTTTCTCTTCTTCGGACATGACCATGGAACGACGCTCTGCACCCATCATTACCTTATCTTTTGCATCCTCCAATTCGTCCATCCCGACGACGCGTTTACCTCTTCTAGCCGCCAACAGAGCGGCTTCGTTAACCAGATTCGCAAGATCTGCTCCGGAAAATCCTGGAGTTCCGCGAGCCAGCACCATGGGATCCACATCGGAGGAAGGGGGTACTCTTCTCAAATGAACCCGAAGAATTTTTTCTCTTCCATTGAGATCTGGAAGCGGTACTATCACTTGTCGATCGAATCTTCCAGGCCTTAACAACGCGGGATCTAGCACATCGGGTCTGTTGGTGGCCGATATAATTATGACTCCGTTGTTTTCTTCAAATCCATCCATTTCCACGAGCAATTGATTAAGAGTCTGCTCTCGCTCATCGTTTCCTCCGCCGAGTCCGAATCCGCGATGCCGTCCGACGGCGTCGATTTCATCTATAAAGACAATGCAGGGAGCGCTCTTTTTCCCTTGTTCGAACATATCTCGAACACGACTCGCTCCGACTCCCACGAACATCTCCACAAATTCTGATCCGGAAATGCTGAAAAACGGAACGTTAGCTTCTCCGGCAATCGCTCGAGCCAGCAGGGTTTTTCCAGTTCCGGGATATCCAACAAGTAGAACGCCCTTCGGAATTTTTCCTCCGAGTTTTTTAAATTTGTTCGGGTCTTTCAAGAAATCTACTATTTCTTCCAGCTCGGATTTCGCTTCATCTATGCCGGCAACGTCATTGAAGGTTACCTTTCCAATTTTTTCGCTAAGTAATCTCGCTTTTGATTTTCCAAACCCGAGCGCTCTATTCCCTCCAGCTTGCATCTGCCTTAGGGCGAAGAACCATATTCCCCCCAAAATTAACAGCGGAAGCCAACTGATGAATAAATGAAACAATGTGGAATGCTCTTCGCTGGGGCCAGCTGTAATTTTCACGTTTTTTGCAATTAGTTTCTTTACGAGTTCCGGATCGCGGGGATCATAGGTCGTGAACACACGGCCGTCTAGAGTAGTACCTTCGATGGTAAATCCTCGAATTGTTACGCTTGATATTTTTCCATTGTCAACGTCGCTCAAAAAATCAGAATAAGTAATAGGAGTGACATTTTCTTTGCTGTTGCTCAACGCTTGAAACAATAAAAATATAAAACAGCCAACGGCGATCCAAATGGATAAATTTTTATAATTTTTATTCATCATTTTACTCCGTGCGTTTACAAGAACACGTCGAACAGATTTATTTTTTTAAAACACGAAAAATCATTCGACGATTCGTTGATTTCGTACGTCATTCTATGATTTTGAAATGTGCAAGGCAACCCCCCGGGCAGTTCTTTCTGAGCTTTAGCATTTCTGTTTTCTCGGAGTACGAATATTTTTTCTTTCTTTATTTTCAATAGACATCTGCCGAGGGTATTTATTTTTTGACGGAGAATGTTATCGCAAAGATCCTCGTTTATGCGGGGAGCATATTTCTTTTCTCCAACGTTCCAAATTATTCGCTTTAGAACTTCCGCTTGAATCGTTTTTTCTTCCAGCAGCAATTGTTTCTTGTCGATAATAGCATGCCCTCGTTTCGGAAATTCACAAAAACTTTTTAGAAAACACACGGCGGACGTTTCGATTTCATTTCTTTTCGTTCCCAAACGGACGATCCTATTGGAAATGTCCAAAATTTTATCACTGCTATAGCGAGAAATTTTTTTGCGATGAAAAACCCGCAGAAAAGTTTCCTGATGATTCATGGGATCAATTTTCCAGAGAATATTTTTACTTTTTAAAAAATGCTCCAGGTGCTCTTTGGTGAAATGTAATATCGGTCGGATAAGCTTTACTCGATCGGTGATGGATCGGATTTGGCTCATGCCCGCCAGTCCGCCGGCGGAGCTTCCTTTGTTTAGTCGCATTTCGAAGGTTTCCAGCTGATCATTCCAGGTGTGTCCAACCAATACAAGGGGAACGGAGTTGCTTTCACAGAATTCAGAAATTAGCTTGTAGCGAGCGTCCCGGGCAAGATTTTCCAACTTGCCAGGGGTAACTTTATCTTCCCCTCTGTTCCATTCGAGAATTCTATGATTTACGCTAATGGATTTGCAAAAGTTTTCGACAAATTTTGCTTCCGCTAAGGATTCTTCTCTAAGTTTGTGATCTACTGTGACGCAATCGATGGAAACTTGATGTTTTTGAGACCATTCGGCCGCCATTACCAGTAACGACATGCTGTCCGATCCGCCGGAAACGGCGACGCATATTCGTTCCAACGGTTTGGTTTTGTAGAGCTTCATATAAAACTCAACCAGTCGAAGCATTTCTTCATTAAAAGCGTCAAAGGTTGATGAAGCGTCTACGAAATTATCAACTATCGACATTACTGAATTTTTTTAAGCTCGGCGGAAGCTTTTTGGGCAAATTCTCCCGGATAATCCTCTACTATTTTCTTTAAAGTCGATTCGTACTTGTTCATTTGTTGTAATTGCTTAAAACATAAAGCTAATTTATACAATGTTTCCGCTGATTTGGATCCGGCCGAATTCGCTTTGAATCCTTTCATATACTCCAGAGCTGCGTTTTTGTAATCTTTTTCGATAAAATAACTATTTCCTACATAAAATAACATCATTCCGCAATATATGCTGGTTGGATTTTTAGTTATGAAAGCGTTTAGCATTTTTCGAGCGTCATCCATGTTATTTTCTTCGATCATGTCGCGGGATATTTTTAGAATTTCTTCCGGAGTTTTCTGGGAAATTATTTCTACTGTTTTTTGATTGGCTTCCTCTTGATTTTTTTTATTCAAAGTATCTTCCAGCAAAGATATTCTTTTTTGCAATTCGGCGATGGTTTTGCTGAGCTCTTCGATTTTTCCGGTGTTTTCTCTGACGGAATCTGATAGCTCATTGAAATCATCACTTCCCACGCTGGTTTCAACGGCCAAAACAATAAACGATAGAAAATAAATTACTTTTTTCATGATTAACCCCTAAATATGTTTTTCTAAGACTATCATATTTTTATTTTTAGTAACAACACGCCAAATTCAATGTATTGTGCATCAAGTAGGCGACGGTCATTGGTCCGACGCCGTGGGGGACAGGCGTAATAGCTGCGGCAATTTCGGCGACCTCATCGAATTTTACATCTCCAACGATTTTTTTCGATCCATTCTTCTCAATTTTGTTTACTCCGACGTCTATAACGGTGGCTCCGGGTTTTATAAATTCTTTTCCAATAAAAAGCGGTTTTCCAATGGCGCTAACCAATATGTCGGCGGTTCTGCATATGGCCGGCAAATCCTTTGAATACGAGTGAAGCAACGTGACAGTGCAATTGGAATTTAACAACAACTGGGCAAGGGGTCGTCCTACGATGGATGATCTCCCAAGGACCACAGCGTGTAGTCCGGCAATGTTATCATGAACTGTTCGCAATAAATGTAAAACGCCAGACGGAGTGCAAGGCGCAACTCCCGGCTCGCCGGAAAACAATCTTCCCTGATTAAGGGTCGTTAATCCGTCGACGTCTTTGTCCGGATGAATCAAATTGATAAGTTTGCGAAATTGAAAACTCTTGGGCAGCGGCGATTGAAGCAAAATGGCATGAACTTTTTTATCGTTGTTTAATTTATTTATTAAATCGGAGATTTCATTTTCTTTTACGTAATTATTAAACTTATAAACGGTGGAGGAAATTCCAACCGACGTCGCCAATTTTTCTTTTTTGGATATGTATATTTCACTGGCGGGATCTTCTCCCGCATTTATAAGAGCAATATGCGGTTCTATTCCGCGTTCTTTGATTTCTGCTGTTCTCTCTTTAATATGAGCGCAAAACTCGTCTGCGATTTCTCTTCCGTTTATTGTTTTCGCCATAAGTATCCTATAAAAATTAGAAAAACTTTAGGTAGATGCGATCTATTATATACTCAATAAACTTCAGAAGTAAAAGAAGAATAACCGGAGATATGTCAAGTGCTCCGGCATTTATAGGTATTCTTTTTCTGACTGGACGCAGCATGAATTCAGAAATTCTAGAGATCGAGTCCAAAATAGCGTGAACAAACTGGTTGGTCGTGTTAAGAATGTTCGCCATAACGAGCCATCCCATTACAACGTCGGCTATAACCACAATTTCAGCTAGGCTAATTACAGTTTTGCACAATAACAGTAGGGGAACTAAAATAATATCCATTTACAACTCCATTTCACTTTGAGATACAATTCCATCTTTATCACAAGATATTTGATTAATTCTTAATTGTATGGATTCTAATATAGTATCACAGCGTTTTTTTAGCATAGTTCCACGCTCATATAGGTCGACAGACTCGCGGAGAGAAGATTTCCCCTCCTCGATGGTTTTGACGATATCTTCTAACTCTTTCAATGCTTCTTCAAATTCCATTTGGTCAATATCTTCGTTTGGTGCCATGTTATACTCTTCCATTAACTATGCTATAGGATACATAAGTATATGGATTTAAAACAATGGGCCATAAGAAAAATAATTCTCTCATAGATGAAAATATCTTTTTTATTCTAGATTTGATTGAAAAATGTGGATTTAGGGCTCGCATTGTCGGTGGAGCCGTAAGGGATTTCCTTTTGAAAAAGAAAATATCAGACGTGGATCTGGCGACCGACGCGCATCCGGCAGAAATAATTGATATTTGCAGGCGGCATGGGGTGGCTGTTGTTCCCGTTGGAATAAAATATGGATCCGTGACGGCCATTTACGATCATAATTCATACGAAATAACTACGCTACGTCGCGATATAAAAACGTTCGGCCGCCATTCGGAGGTGGAATTTTCCCAGTCTTTCAAAACTGATGCCAGGCGACGTGATTTTACGATCAACGCGATTTATATGGATAAAGACGGAAGAATTTACGATTATCACTCGGGAATCGAGGATATTCGTTCTCGAAATATAAGATTTATTGGAGATGCACGAAAAAGAATCACGGAGGATTATCTGAGAATTTTTAGATATTTCAGATTTGTAGCCGCCTGCGGGAATTATAAGTATAACCAAGAGTATCTGGAAGTAATTTCTCAATTGAAATCCAACGTAAAATTACTTTCCAGCGAAAGAATTGTTACCGAACTCATAAAAATTCTCGATGTTCCACATTCGAATAGAATTATTCCTCAAATGATGGAGATCCTAAATGAATTATTTGCGCTGCAATTTAATTCCCTTGACGTTTGTGTGAAGCTCGGAATATTTAAATCATTATCCAGTGTCGAAAGATTGGCGATGCTGCTAAAATTCTCCAACTTCAGCGATTTAACGCGCATGTATAATTTTCCCAAGAATATTAGCGAGATGATTTTACTAAAATCCGTCGATTATCAGCAAATATTCATGCAGTTGAAACAGATCAAAAAGGATTATAGAATTTTTTATGCAAAATTTTGGGCGGTGAACTCATATTTAAACGCTTCCGGAGAAGACGTAAAAAAAGTTTTGAAAAAACTGTTGAACTTTTGTAGATCGGAACAGGTGGATTTTAAATTAACGTCCTGCGATTTGAAGAAATACCATCCCACTAGAGAAGAATTAAAACATGTTATGCAGTCGACCAAAAAATTTTGGATTAACAATAATGTATCACCCAACGAGTGCAAAAAATACGCCGTTGCATGTCTTGAGTCATGTCGGGAGCCATTAATTTCTCTTAAAAAGCAAAAAACACTTGTTTAGCTTTTTAATTTCATTAATATCTGATGATTTAAGAGATCCATCCGTTTGAACGACGTGGAGGCTAAATCCAATGTTTAACAGCGTATGAAATGCGGATGAATTCGCGAGAATCGCTCTGTTATAATTGACGATTATGGAGAGTTCCCCTGATTTTTTTATCAGATTAATGGCTCCATTTATTATGTTGGAACAGTCTTCATTGACGTTGATTATCATTAGGTTAACGTTCTGCAGATTGGGCAATTGCTCATCGATGGATGAGACTTTTATGGTCATGGCGCTGTATCCCAGCGGAATTTTATAGTCGTCCGGTTCAATTTTTCCGGTTATATCGGGGAAATTATTTTTGTGCACCAATAATCCATTAAAACTATGATCAGATATACCAAAGGCATGCGCAAAAACTCTGTTTTCAAATCCATTTGCCCGAGCGCTTGATTTTATAGAATCGATATATTTTTTGCTTGGGTTGTAAAAATAAACTCTGCCGGATTGCTGGATTATTTTAGCAATGAGTAGTGTTTGTATACCCGCATTATGAGCAATATTTATAACGGTATCTCCCTTTTTCAGATTCTTTTTTAGATATTCGGCCACCTCGTTATGGTGAGTCTCTTCCTTTAGGGAATCGTGGGAAAACGAATCATTATTTATGTGAACTTTGATATCGTCGAAAACAATTTCATCGGAAAAATTAATTCCGTTTTCATTTTGTTTTAGGTTAATTTTGTATCGTTTGAATAAAGAAATAAATACGGAACTGATAGTTAATATAATAACAATGACGAACGCAAATCTTAAGTACTTATTTTTTAATCTAGCTCCAGCGAGGAATTTGAATTCTTTGGGCATTATATTCTCCAATCAATTGTTGTAAATCTTATACATAAAACGTATATAAATCATAAATCCCAACAATTTTTTGGAGATTTTTGTAAATATTTTGTTAACTCTTTTTCTTTAACGTATGGTTGTTCACACAACGTACCGATGTGATGGTTTTATGAAGCTTTTTACGAGAAAATATCGTGGTTCCGTGGCGGTGGAAGCGGCGCTAACTTTTCCCATAGTTTGTTACCTTATATTTTTTATATTAGAAATAATGAAGATAAATGATACTCAAATAGCCGCCGATTCCATCGCTACGGAAATGGCGTTTGCATTTATGGCCTCCAGAAATACCGATAATTTCGACGAAATAGTTAACCAATACAAGCCGCCATATATCTCAGAGAATAAAATCACATGGTATTTTTATGTATATGAAGATCTGCTAACCATGAATAGTGAAGATTCTAACGATAATAAAGATCTGTCAACCGCGGATAGTGAAAAATCCAACGATAATAATAAAATCTATTGGCCTTCAAGCGAAAACACAATACAGAGTGAAAATGGCAATATCATCAAACTGGTCAGTTATAAAACTCCGGAGACAAGTTTTTCCCTAGATAATTCGGATACTAAGTTTCAAACGTTAAGCGGCAAAGCATTTGTTTTAACAGTTGTCTGTGACTATCAGTTTTCAAACGATCTTGTAAAAAGAATTTTTATCGGCGCAAAGGGCTCAAGAGGAGAAGGCAAATACATTATCCACGGGAGAGGCGTCGGAGTTTGCAGTTAGAAATTTCCAGTGGATGAGTTTTTTCATATACTTTTAATAGATTGTAGTCATCCACGTCGGTGTATATTTGCGTGCTTGATAGGGACTCGTGTCCCAGCAATTCTTGCACGGAACGAAGATCTGCTCCGCGCTGTATGAGGTGCGTGGCGAAACTGTGTCTGAATGCGTGAGCGCTGGCATGATCCGGAAGATGGTGTATCGCCCTGAGTTTTTGAAGACGGTTGTCTACCAGAGATGCGTGCAATTTTTTTCCCCTTAATCCGATGAACAAATATCCATTGCTCAAATCATGCGGGCAATTTGCGATATATGTTTGTATTCTTTCAAAAACCAATGGAAGTAGTACTACTACTCTATCTTTTTTCCCTTTTCCCAGAATCTTAATTTCGTACGCCAGATCTTTTGTTTTAATGTTCAAAGCTTCGTTTATTCTTAATCCGCAACAATATAACAACGAGAAAAGCGCTCTATCCCGACATGTTATCCAACTCGGATCCCTGTCAAAGAAAGCGTCGGAATTAAGAAAGTCGAGAATAGTTTTCTCCTGTATTGGTTTGGGCAAGAGCACAGATAATTTCGGACGTTTTACGGCGTTGATGGCCTTCAATTCGATTAAATCTCTTTGGGCAAGATAATTAAAAAACGACTTTACAGCCGATAAAGCTCTAACATTTGAGCGGGCGGCAAATCCGTTCATTATTCTACGGGAGAACCAGGATCTGAAGTCTGCTATTTTTAAATTTTTAATGATTTCTATCGAAAAGCCTTCTCCCGTATGTTCCAAAAGAAAGTTTTGAAAATTCATGAGGTCTCGTTTGTAAGAATTAATAGTATGCGGCGAATAATGTCTCTGGACAATTAATTCATCCATCCACGCTTTTATAAGGTTTTTTATGGACAATTCCGTATCAATCTCCAGTTCTATATCAACGTTTATCATGTATTCTTTCACATACGCGCCAGAACTTAAACGAAAATCTTTTTGGCCGAAAAACAACACTACTTACTTAAAATGCAAAATATTTTTGGAAATACCAAAAGAATTCTTGAAGCCGCAACTCTTAGTTAATATAATGCGTACGGTAATGTGTAAGTTTTTAGGAGAGTAAAGTGAATAAGAAAAAAACAAAGAACCTGATTTCTCTTGTGGGTTTAGCTTTTTTGGTTGCCTGCGAGTGCGATACTACCAGTCAGGGCGATAAGCTTGAGGTCATAGAAGACGAAGCGCTGAGGGGAACGGCGGCTGATTTTATTGCTAATGCGGGAGACAGAGTCTTCTACGCGTTCGATAAATCGAATCTTTCTCCTGAAGCCGTGGCTACTTTGAAGCGCCAATCCGATTGGCTGAGACAGCATGAGTCGAGAAAGGTTCTTATAGAAGGACACTGCGACGAGCGCGGTACTCGGGAGTACAACCTTGGACTGGGAGAGAGAAGGGCTGATTCTGCCGCTAGGTTCTTGATCAATCAAGGAATTAGTGCGGATCGCGTAAGGACAATTTCCTATGGTAAGGATCGTCCTATAGCCGCCAATGGATCTCAGGAAGAAATTTATAGAATGAACAGAGTTTCTATTTCGGTTATTGAATAAATAGTTGATCTGTAGCTAAAAAGGCCCTCCAGCGAGGGCCTTTTTAGTTTCTTTAGATTGAAATCAGTCAGGCTTTGTTGCTGTTGCAGGATCACTTGAATTGCTGGACTCGCTTTTCTCGGTCATAATCTTTAAATAATTTTCTATTTCTTTTTTGTAAGCGGGCGCAATTTGTTTTACGGCGGTGAGTTGTTTCTGGAGAACAGGCTTAGCCGATACGAAGGCGACGATTACGGTGTAGTTTTCTACGCTTTCTTTAAAAAGAATCATGGTACGACCGCATCGCCCGGAGAAATAGGTCTCCGCTATTGATAGCGTGTCGTTTTCTTCATCTTTTGCTTTGGCGAATTTAAAGCCGGCTCCGGGACATTTTTCATTAAAAATATCTATATTGGCAGGCTTTTCGGGTAATTTTTCATTATCATTTTGCACAAACACAAAAGCTATTGTGTCCGTGGAGTTAAAACTGGTTCCCGATGGCCATAGAACTCCTATCAATCCGTTTTTTCCGTTGAAAGTCCGATATCCCCACCCCTCTGGCGACCTTATTACGAATTCATTTCTTTCGTCAAATTCTGGAGTTTCTATTGGAATGCCGCAAACCCAGAAATTTAAAAAAATAGTCGTTGAAAATAATAGAGCTTTTGTTCTCACTGTTGCCTCCCGTTAGTTTTAGTTATACTACTAAAAAGCAAACAAATTATTACCAAAGACCAATAAAGCATAAAAAAACTGTGTTTGCTGTTATCTTTTGATTTTATTATCGCAAATGCAAAGGAGACCTTCATGAACGTTTTTATCACGGGAACGGATACGGCTGTTGGGAAAACAACGATTTCTTCGTGGATTTGCATGCACACGGGAGCAGATTACTGGAAGCCTATTCAGACGGGGGACGATTTTGACAAAGATATGGTGAAGAAATTCTCTCCTCATACAAGAATCATACCGGAGGCTTATAAATTAAAAGCGCCTTTGTCTCCATACGATGCAGCAAATCTCGAAAATAAAATAATAGACGCAGAATCTTTGGGACGGCATATTGAAAATACCGTCATAGAGGGAGCGGGCGGCGCGTTGGTTCCAATAGCGAAAAATTTTTTCATGGCGGATCTTATAAATAAGTGTAACGCTCGAGCATTGATCGTCATAAAATCCCAACTGGGAATGATTAATCACGCGCTAATGACGGTGGAAGTTCTTAAAATGAGAAAAATCGACGTTTTAGGAATAATAATCAACGGGAAGGTAGAAAGTAACATAAAATCCACCATTGAAAATTTTTCCAACGCAAAAATACTTGCCGTTATTCCATATAGCGATGATTTAGGGGATACTCTACGACGCGCGAGCATCCCGCAGGAAATTTTAGAGATAATAAAATGATATGGAGACCGTTTACTCAGGAAAAAACTACTCCCCCTCCGGTAAAAATAACGAAGGGAGAAGGCGCCTATTTATTTGCGGAAAACGGAGATAAATATGTGGACATGATTTCCAGCTGGTTTGTCAATCTGCATGGCCATGCCAACCCAGAGATGGCGGAAGTCATCAGTCATCAGGCCAGGACGTTGGAGCATGTTATTTTTACCAAATTTACCCATGAGCCGGCTGAAAAACTAGTGGAGGGATTGAAACATATCGTTCCGCCGGAATTAAATAGATATTTTTTCTCGGATAACGGATCGACGGCGGTGGAAGTCGCTCTCAAGATGGCTTTTCAGTACTTTATAAATATCGGAGAAGAAAACAGAAATGTTTTTCTTTCACTGGAGGGGGGATACTATGGGGACACGTTCGGAGCCATGAGCGTTTCCGGAGTTAATTCAAAATATCACGCGACTTTTTCGGATTTATTTTTCAAAACGCTAATGATTGACGTGCCGGAATACTATGACGGCGTCGAATCCATCGAAGAAAAGGAAAACGACATAATCGACGACCTGGAGAAAAAATTAAAAAGCGTTGGAAATAGAATTTGTGCGCTCATTTTGGAGCCGCTTCTACAGGGATCTTTCGGTATGAGATTGTATCGGCCGGAATTTCTGGAAAGATTGGTCAATAAAGTTAAAGAATACGGCATTTTGGTGATTTTCGACGAGGTGTTGACCGGATTTTTTCGTACCGGAAAAATGTTCGCCCTTGAGCATACAAATGTGCTTCCGGATTTCATTTGTCTATCGAAGGGACTCACCGGAGGATTTTTGCCGTTGGCTCTGACCATCGCCTCCGATAAAATTTATAATGCTTTTCTGTCCGGGGATAAAAAGAAAACCTTTCTTCATGGGCATTCCTATACGGCGAATCCCATTGCCTGCGCGGCGGCATGTAAATCTCTGGAAATTCTGTTGCGTCAGGAAACCGTTGATCGAATCGGCGCAATTTCGCAATTTCACCGTTGCCACTCGATTCCCCGGGCTGCCAAAAGAAGAAGTATCGGCGCCGTTACGGCTTTTGATGCGAATTCCGAAGATGCGGCGAACCATGTGATAAACAAAGCCTGGGAAAATGGAATTTTTTTGAGGCCTCTGGGGAGAACACTGTATTTGTTTCCTCCGTATTGTGTGAGCGATGAAGATTTATCCCGAACGTATGATATAATCAACAAATTTCTATAGGGAGGACTACTGATGGCTACTTTTGAGGAAGCCACGGATATTTTTAACTATCCTTTTTTTAAGCTGTTGAGAAAGGCTCATGAAGTCCATAGGCAAAATTTCGATGAGCAACTGGTGCAAATAAGCGATATTTTGAGCGTTAAAACTGGAGGATGCTCAGAAGACTGCGCCTATTGCGCTCAATCTGTTCGAAATGGAACGAAAATGCCCAAGCAGCCAATGTTGGACCTGGAAACCGTGATAAACGCAGCGCACAATGCCCGGAAGCGCGGCGCCAGTCGATTCTGCATGAGTACGTCCGGCCGCAGTTTGTCCTCCGATGAAGAATTTAAAAAAGTATGCGAAATGGTGAGAGAGGTAAAAGGTTTGGGACTGGAAACCTGCGTCACTCTCGGTTTTATAACTGAACAACAGGCGGAAAAATTAAAAAAATCTGGGCTGGACTACTATAATCACAATGTGGATACGTCCCCGGAGTTCTACTCCAACATTATTTCCACTCGCACAATGGACGATCGCATCAGAACCATAGAGATAGTTCAACGGGCTGGTATTAACGTATGCTGCGGCGGAATCGTCGGAATGGGAGAAACCAATGAAGATCGCATAAAAATGCTGGTTCTTCTAGCAAATCTTTCAACGCCGCCAAAGTGCGTGCCGATCAACAAGCTTGTAAAAATTCCCGGAACAAGAGTGGACGATTCCCGTCCCATAGACGATTTTGATTTTGTCCGAACAATAGCTCTTGCGAGAATTTTAATGCCTAAATCCTACGTAAAAATAGCCGCTGGCCGCAACACGTTTTCCGAATCGACGCAGGCCTTGTGCATTTTTGCCGGAGCTAATGCATTGTTCTCTGGTGAAAAATTGTTGACCGTGGATAATGTAAAAAATGGAACGGATAAAAATTTATTTGATAGGTTAAACATAAAAATAGAGAAAATAAATTATGTTTAGGAGTTACATTGAGAATTATGTTAACGACCTTAAAACGAAAAATTTGTATAGAAACGTAGGAAATCGCATCGACGGACCGATTGCAAATGAAAGCGAGGCGATTTGCAGTGGCGATGCGAATGATCACCTTAATTTCTCCAGCAATGACTATTTGGGACTTTCTCACAATAAAGACTCCATAGCGGCTGGCTACAAAGCGGCGGTTCTTTACGGATCCGGCAGCACCGGATCCAGATTATTATCCGGCAATGCAGAAATTTTCGAAAAATTCGAGAGCCAGATAGCGCGGGATAAAAAATTCGAATCTTCTCTCATATTTAATTCAGGATTTATCGCCAATTCCAGTGTGATATCGTCTCTTTGCATTCCGGAAACAATTTTTATTTTCGATAAGCTTAACCACGCCAGCATGTATGAAAGAATAGATTCCGCGAAAACCAAATTAGTCAGGTATAAGCATTTGAATTACAACGAACTGGAGGATATTCTTAAAAAATGCAATTCCCACAAAAATAAAATCATCGCTTCCGAAACGGTTTTTGGAATGGATGGGGACATCGCCGATGTAAAGGTTCTGGCGCAGCTGTCGCAAAAGTACGGAGCTCTGTTGTTTTTAGACGAAGCTCACGCAACCGGATTATACGGAAAAAATGGATACGGCATATCGGCGGATTTCGAATTAGATCAGTCTCTAACCGTTGTTATGGGAACTTTTGGCAAGGCTTTATCCTCGTCTGGAGCGTATGTTGCCTGCAGCGAATTGATGAAAAAGTATCTCATAAACCGGAGTAAGGGTTTTATCTATTCTACGGCACTGTCTCCATTTTGTATGGGAGTCGCCATGCACAATTGGAATCTGTTAAAAACATTCAAAGAAACTCGGGGGCGTATCATTGAGTTTGCGAATAATTTTCGCCATAACATCGGCGGTTTAGGATACAAAGCAGGCGGAGCCGATACAAATATCGTACCAATCATCTTTGATAACATTAATGCCATGCTTGATTTAAATATTAAATTATTGAAAAACAGAATACTAGCATCGGCCGTCAGACCTCCGGCTTCTCCTACGTCGAGGATCAGATTTGCCGTTAACGCGACTCATAGCGAGGAAAATTTAAATCGCGTAATCGAGGTTCTGAAAAAATGAAATACACATATCTGCTGTGCCATGGATTCGGGATTTCTCATGAATATTGGAGAAATCTTGCGCCATTGCTTGTCGGCGACGTAGCTTTTTTCGACGACAATTATGTGGTTGATGACACAAAGCATTATATAGGAATTGGCCACTCCATAGGTTTTCAAAAATTGAATAATTCTGGAATGAAATTTGATTTTCTCATTGGATTGCAGGGATTTTTAAATTTTTGTGGCCGCAACCCTGATGAAAGAGAACAGCGGGAGAAAAACGTTGACCGTCTGGTGAAAATGTTTCTTAAGGATGCTTCCCAGACTCTAAAAACATTTTACAATGCATGCCAATATCCGCATTCAATTCCGGAAAATATCATTGTGGAGGATCTGATATCGGACTTATTATCTATGAAGAAATCGTACCTCCATTGCGGCTGTCCGACTTTAATTATTAGCAGCGATGAAGACCAAATAGTTCCCGTATCCATTGTAAATGATAATTTTAGCTCTGTTTCCAACGTAGTCATCGAAAAAATAAACGGAGTCCCTCATTCGTTAGGATTCGCTAGGGCCTTAGAAGTCTCAGAAAAAATCAAAGATTTTGTTGATGAAAGAAAAAATAAAATCCTCCTTTGACTCTGCATCCGAAACATATGATTCGGTATCTGAAGTACAAACTCTATCGTCAGCTCATCTTGTCGAAATGCTGAAAAAATCTACTCTGCCACTTAAAATAGCTAAAATCCTGGATATAGGAAGTGGTACGGGCAACACCTCCCTTGAACTGATGAAAGTATATCCCGCCGCTGTCTATACGTTATGCGATATTTCGGAAAACATGATCCGCCGTTCCCGTATGAAGATTAAAAGCGCCAATTACATCGTTGGGGATGCGGAACGATACAACTTTACCGAAAAATACCACCTTGCCGTTTCGAATTTAACTATGCAATGGTTTGAATCCGTCGATCTTTTTTTAGAAAAGATTCTAAAGAACTGTGAGTACTTTGCTTTTTCTACATTACTGGACGAAAGTTTTTATGATTACGAAAATCTTTTACGTCAATACGGCGTCTCCGTTTCATGTTATCCATCAATTGATGAAATAATCCGCATTTGCCAAAAGCGGGGCCAATTAATGGAATACGAAGTAAAAAGATATGATCTTTTATTTGATACTCCGTTCGGGTTGGTAAGATACTTTAAAAAACTAGGAGCAGGGGCGCGTCAATATAAGGGAAACGTCGTATCTTTGTTGCGTGGTCACAAAATAAAATTAAACTATTGCGTATTTTTTGCGATCATCAAAGGCAATAACGGCAAATTATAGATTTAACTCGCCTTGTAGGAGTTAAGTTTATGGTAGAGAGTGCGGAGGGGAATTCCCAGCTCTTTGGAAGTTAGGGTTTTATTCCCGTTGAATTTTTCTATCGTGTTTAGAATGGTTTCCTGTTCCATTTGCATGAGAGTTTTAGTTCGAGTATGCGGGTTAACGATAAAATCATCAATAATCTTACCCGGCGAAAGCAAAACGGATCTATGTATGAAATTCTCCAATTCTCGAATGTTTCCTTTCCAGGAATGTTTTTTTATCATCGCAATTACACGAGGAGATAGTGACTTTTGTCCCGCAGAGTATTTATCGCAGAAAAATTTTGCGAGCGGTTCAATATCCAGAGAACGGTCATTCAATGTTGGCATTTCGATTTGAATAATATTTAATCTATAGAAAAGATCTTCTCGAAACTTTCCATTGGACACGGCTTTAAATAAATCGCAGTTGCTGGTGGCGATAATTCTGATGTCTATGTTTATGGTTCCATTTCCTCCCAATCGGGAGATCTCTTTTTCCTGGATAACTCTTAGAAGTTTCGATTGCAGATAGGGGGGGATTTCGCTTATTTCATCCAGCAGAATAGTTCCCCGATTAGCTTCTTCGAATTTTCCAATTCTTCGTTGAATCGCATTTGTAAAAGCTCCTCTTTCATGGCCAAACAGTTCTGATTCAAGCAGTGTTTCCGGAATGGCAGCGCAATTGATGGCTACATAATGTTCAGAAGCTCGGCTGCTGTTTTTATGGATATATCTGGCCATGATTTCCTTGCCTGTTCCGGTTTCCCCGGTTATGAGGACCGTGGCGTCTGTGGTGGCAATTCTATCGGCAATTTGAAAGACACTTTTGGTTATAGGGTCAACGGCTATCGGAATGGGATAGTTGGCGGTTTTGCTTCTAATTATTCCGGCTATGGATTTAAGCTCATGCGGACATATGCTTACTTCGTTTTCTAGTGATACGGCGTAATTTGTGGAAGTAACAACGGATATAACTGTATTTTTTATATCTTGAGGTAATGCGTGAATCAGATCGCCATCGATTACTATGACGTCCTTCGGACCTATGGGGGCTTTGATGTGTTCCTTAAAAAATAAGGTGTTGCAATCAAATATTCTTGATGTGGAAACGATTTCAAACATGGAACGCTCGAGTTTGTCGCCAACAACTATAATTTTCATATAAACCTCCGGCGCTTAGTCTAGTATTTGCTTTATGAAAAATTGGTAAACAAAATCGTTTTGGCGTATCATGATCGCAAGGGAGATTACAAAGTGACAATAAAGCTATTATCGCAAAATCTAATTAATCAAATTGCAGCGGGCGAAGTCGTGGAGCGTCCTGCATCTGTCATTAAAGAACTCGTGGAAAACTCCATTGATGCCGGAGCTAAGGAAATTATTGTAAAAGTTGTCGACGCAGGGAAAAATTTTATATCGATTTGCGATGACGGCGGTGGCATGGATAAAGAATCGTTGGAGCTTTGTATACTTAGCCATGCTACGTCCAAATTAAACTCGGACAATTTATTTGACATACATACTTTTGGCTTTCGGGGAGAAGCCATTCCATCGATTGCGTCCATTTCGCGTCTTTCCATCACGTCGGCGAACAATTCGTCTTCCGAGGCTTGGACTGTAAATCTAGAAGGAGCAAACAATAAGGGGGTGACTCCGGCCACTCGTAAACAAGGCACCACAGTGGAGGTGCGAGATTTATTTTTCGCTACGCCGGCGCGTTTGAAGTTTTTAAAATCAAATGCGTCAGAACTCGAGAGTTGTTGTAATGTTTTCCATAGATTTGCGTTGGCGTTCCATAACATTGCTTTCAAATTTTTCGATGGAAGTAAAGAAAAGTTTTCCTATGAAAAAACAGATAATCCATACGAACGCGTACAAAGTGTTTTGGGAGAGTCTTTTGCCAAGAATACGTCCGAAATAAATGTTGAAAAAGACGGACTTCGATTACATGGCTTTATCGGAGTGCCGACGTTCAATAAAGCCTCCATGAATTCTCAATATTTTTTCGTGAATAACAGATTTGTAAAGGACAAAAACTTTACCTATGCGCTGAAATCAGCGTATTCTGGACTTGTTCCTGCGGGACGATATGCGGTAGCTATTTTATTCCTTGATATGCCATATGATGAAGTGGATGTGAATGCTCATCCGGCCAAGGTTGAAGTTAGATTTAAGGATAGCGAAAAAGTAAGATTTTTTATCCTATCAGAATTGAAGAAGTCGCTTTCGTCATTTGGGGCGATGAAATCGACAACGGAAATTGTCGATAAATTTCGTTCGAAGAATCATTTTTTTTCAACTCCGGCGCGTTCAACTACTCCAAGATACGCAAGTTCTGAAGCCAGTCATAAATTTTTTTCAAGAGATTCGACCAGTCGTAATGTCTTGGAAAATCGCGCTGCAGAAGAGAGCCCTCCCGATCAAAAAACCATGGACGAACAATTTACGCCGCAGAGTTCAGAGTCGGGCGTCTCGTTGGGAAATGCTATTCATCAGGTTGATAATACCTATATAATTGCGGAAAATGGAGATGACCTGATCATTGTAGATCAGCATGCTGCGGCGGAAAGAATTACCCTCGAAAAACTGAAAAGTAATCTTTCGCTGGATTCGCAAACGCTGCTGCTACCGGAAATTTGCCCGCTGCAAGAGTCACAAATCGAGCAGCTAGAGAAAAACAAAGATATAATATTGAAATTTGGCATTCACTATGAAAAATTAGCCCATGATTTGATATCGGTGAACGCTCTTCCGTCGATTCTTGGAACTTGTGAAGCGAAATCTCTAATAAACGACGTGGCAGATGAATTAGCAACGTTTGGAGAGACTTATTCAGTGGATGAAAAGATACATCATATTTTATCCACCATATCGTGTCATGGAAGTTTGCGCGCCGGCAAGAAGTTATCCATTCAAGAAATGAATCATCTATTGCGTCAGATGGAAAACTCAGCGAACATTGCGCAATGCTGCCACGGAAGACCCTCTTACGTAACACTGTCCGTTAAAAATTTAAATAAATTTTTCGAAAGATATTGATAATTTCCTAGACGTCCTTATATAATAAAAAAATGAGGAAATAATGGTAAATAGAATAAGATTGCAACCGCTAGTTTATCTAAGCGATAACACGGTTTATGGTTACGAAGCTCTATATAGAAAAGAAGGCGCCTCCACATATCCGAGTGCATCCTGCATGTTGGATAGCGTGTCGTCGTCCTGCGATTATAGAAATAATTTTCAGTTATTCATTAACATGACGGAAAAAGATATAGTCGACAAAAATTTTTGTAGATCTTTTTTGAATGTTCTCGAAAAAAAATGTATAGACGGCTCCAATATAGTCCTCGAAGTTAGCGAAAATACTCATCCGGACAATTTGGATTCCGCTAAACAGGTCTTGAGTTCACTGCGTAATTATAACATTAAAATTGCTCTGGATGATTTTGGAACAGAGTATTCGAGTATGTTGTTTTTAAAAGAACTTCCCGTTGACATAGTAAAGATAGATAAAAAATTCGTACAGGAGGCTCCTTGGAGTAAAAAATCGCAGGCGTTGCTGAATTTTTGCACACAGGTTTTTCATGATATCGGGTGTGAGGTTGTCGCAGAAGGAATAGAAACGCAAGATCAACTTGATTGTGTAAAAAATGCCAATGTTGACGTCGGGCAAGGATTTTTGTTTACGGCTCCATTTGGAAATCGCCAAGAGCCAATAACTCCGTTTATCGAACTTTGTGAATTCGCGTCCCTTCCGATTGAGAGTATATCAAAGGTCTGCTATTTCTAATTTTGACCAATCCAGTTTTCGTGTAGGTAAATGAAATGGAGGCTAGGACCGGAATCGAACCGACGTACAAGGATTTGCAGTCCTCTGCATAGCCACTCTGCCACCCAGCCTCGCTGGATACTATATTTATATACATTATTGAAGAAGGTCAAGACGCGAAAGATTGCCAATACAGCTGGTCGATCTGGAAAATTATAAAATAGAATTTCATCTATCAATGGAAAAGCTAATGGCGATGGGTTTCGTCTTTTAATTGTTTTTTTCTTTAGCAGCTTGCTATAATAGGCGATCTTATATAAATGGAATTATGCTGTTTTCAAAATTTTTTGCTCCAACATCCAAGGAAGATCCCGCCGACGCGGCTATAATTTCGCATAAATTAATGCTGCGTTCCGGCATGATCTCTCAAACTGCGTCGGGAATATATTGTTGGCTTCCCGTTGCCGTGCGTGTCATTGAAAAAATATCCAAAATCATTTGCGAAGAGCAGGATAAAATTGGAGGAAATCGTGTCTATTTTACAACGATTCAGTCGGCTGATTTATGGATAGAGAGCGGCCGTTACGACGCCTACGGCAAAGAAATGTTGCGCATTAAAGATCGTAAAGGCGGAAACTTCCTTTATAGCCCCACCAATGAGGAGCAAGCCACGGACGTTTTTAGAAAATACGTTAAAAGTTACAGGGGGCTTCCCACAATTTTATACCAAATACATTGGAAATTCAGAGATGAAATCCGCCCGAGATTCGGCGTGATGAGAGGACGGGAATTTCTAATGAAAGACGCCTATTCGTTTGATATAGATTTTGAAAGCGCAAAAAAAACCTATGAAAAAGTTTTCAAATCATATGTCCAAACGTTTAAAAGAATGGGATTAATTCCAATACCAGTTCAAGCCGATTCGGGGGCTATCGGAGGAAATATGAGTCACGAGTTTCATATTTTAGCAGATACCGGAGAAAGCACGCTCTATTATGATAAAAAGTTACTCTCAGCGTCGGATGATGAATTGATGACCACATTTGCCGTGTCGGACGAGAAATACGATTCTCAAAAGTCTATCATTTCGAAAGAAGAACTGATGATTTCCAAAGGGATAGAAGTTGGTCATGTTTTTTATTTCGGTACTAAATATTCGAAAGCCATGAATACGTTTGTTCTGGACGAAAAAGGGAAAAAAGTCTTTCCTGAAATGGGATCCTATGGAATTGGGGTTTCTAGACTGGTGGCGGCTATTATTGAATCGTCTCATGATGATCGCGGAATTATTTGGCCTGAAGCCGTGTCTCCTTTCGACGTTGTTATTCTAAATTTGCATTTGAAAAATAGTAAATGCTGTAGCGTAGCGCTTAAAATTTACGAAGCGATATCTTTTAAGAAGGAAGTGCTCTATGACGATCGTGATATTACCGTAGGAGAGAAGCTGGCGGATGCTGATCTAATAGGAATTCCGTGGCAAATCATCATAGGTCAGAAAAAAGTAGATAATGGAGTCGTGGAGCTAAAAAACAGAAAAACGGGAGAAATAATCGAAATGTCCTCGGACAAAGTGATAGATGGATTTTTAAAATAATGCCATATGCAGAGTTATTGTTAGCCTGGAGATATCTAAAATCCAAAAGAAAGGAAAAGGCTATTTCCGCAATAGCAGGATTTTCCATTATTGGTATTATTTTAGGCGTTGCGACGCTTATTATTGTTACGTCCGTCATGAACGGTTTTCGAAAAGAATTTACCGAGAGGGTAATAGGGTTTAATGGACATATCGTACTGCATCCAGTTGGCACTTCGTCGAATTATGGTGTAGCGTCGGAACAAATTTTATCTCTAGGAGAAGTAACGCAGGCGATTCCCGTCGTCGAAAGGCAGTCTCTGATATCTAGTAATAGAGTCGTTAAAGGATCCCTAACCTACGGCATTTTATATGCTGATTTGATGAAAAAAGATTTAATCGCAAAAAACATAGTCAGCGGGGATCTAAAGAGTTTTAAGCGCGAGGGAGCAATAATTTTGGGAGAAGCATTAGCTCGGAGATCAAATCTTGGGCTTGGAGATGAAGTGGTTCTGATCGCTCCGGAAATGGACGAAACTGGTTTTGGATTTATGCCCCGTAAAAAAACTTTTAGACTGGTGGCAACTTTTAATTCTGGAATGCATGAGTATGATAATTCGGTGTCGTATATATCATTGGATATGGCGCAAAAACTTTTTAAAATGCAGAACGCCGTTACAGGCATTTCTGTTTTTGTTGTCGATCCTTTAAAATTATCCGTTCTAAAAAAGAAAATTGCGGACAGGCTTTCCGGCGAATACAGAATTTCGGATTGGCAATCGAGCAATAGTTCATTCATGAAAGCAGTAGAAATCGAGCGAAACGTAATGTTTCTGATCCTTACGCTAATTACTCTGGTGGCGAGTTTTAACATAATTGCCTGTATGATTATGCTTGTGAAGGATAAAGAAAAGGACATAGCGATACTTCGAACAATTGGATTAACACAGGCGGCGATCACGCGGATATTTTTCATGGCGGGAACGTCTATTGGAGTGTCTGGAACTTTGATGGGTACTCTGGTCGGTATAATTTTTTCGGTTAATATTCAGAAAATACAAAAATTTTTGGATATCATTCTGAATACAAAAGTTTTTTCACCGGAGGTTTATTTTTTAACCCATTTACCATCGTTGTTAAATCCTATGGATGTGGTTATTACGGTATTGGTTTCGCTTTCATTGTCATGTTTAGCTACTATTTATCCGGCGAAGAAAGCCAGCAAATTAAATCCGACTGAAATACTAAGATACTCATGATGAATATTATATCACTGGAAAACATAAGTAAGCAGTATTGTAAAAACGACGCTTTTGTGTTGAAAGACATTTCATTATCCGTAGAGAAATCTGAATTTATAGGATTGTTAGGGCCTTCAGGATCTGGAAAATCAACTCTGTTGCACATTGCCGGATTATTGGATGCGCAGACGGACGGATTAGCGTTTATTGAAGGTAAAAACACCAAAGCAATGTCCGACGAAGAAAAAACAGCTCTCAGATTGTCGAAAATCGGATTCGTTTATCAGTATCACCACCTGCTTCAGGAATTTTCCGCGACTGAAAACGTTATGTTGCCACAATTAATTAAAGGAGTATCAAAAGAGATCGCCCGGGAAAAATCTTATTTCCTGTTGCATCGCTTTGGATTGGGAGATAAGCTAAATTCCTTTCCGTCGGAACTTTCCGGAGGGCAAAAACAACGGGTGGCGATCGCGCGCGCCATGGCCAACGATCCGATACTGCTGTTGGCCGACGAACCGACCGGAAATCTCGATCCGGAAACGGCATTTCTCGTGTTTGATGATCTAATGCGGGTTATGCGGGAGACGGAACTGTCCGTTATTATGGCTACGCACAATTACGAACTTGCAGAAAAAATGAACAGAAAAATTTTACTTTCCGAAGGCAGATTATTAGAAAAATGAGCAAACAATTCGTTCATCTTCGACTGCACTCGGCATACTCTCTTTCGGAGGGGGCTATAAAAATAGACAAGCTTGTGCAGCTATGTGAAGAAAACAGAATGCCCGCCGTTGCAGTAACTGATACCAACAATCTCTTCGGAGCCATAGAATTTTCTACCAAATGCGCCGATCGTGGAGTTCAGCCAATTATAGCCTGCCAATTGAATATTCAACACACAAAGAAAATAAATCGTCCCACGAGCGTTCTGCTGTATGTAAAAAATAAAAATGGCTACCAAAATTTAATTCAGTTGGTTTCAAATGCCTATTTATCTTCCTCTTCTCCAACATATCCGGAAATTTCGTTGGATCTTCTTTCACGATATTCCGAGGATCTAATCCTGGCGACCGGAGGAATATACGGATCGCTGGGAGCACTGTTACTAGAAGACAACGTGGCGGGCGCTAAGGAATATCTGAATTTTCTAGGTGGTTATTTTAACAATAGGCTGTACGTGGAATTATCCCGTCACGGAAATGAGCGGGAAAACAAAATAGAAGAGAGAGCCATTTCTCTAGCCTACGGTCTTAATTTACCAATTCTAGCAACTAACAATGTTTGCTATCCACAGCAGCAGGATTTTAATCCGCACGACGTTTTAATATGCATAGCCCAGGGGCGCACCATATATGATTCTGAAAGGGAAACTTCTTCTCCGGAGTTTTACTTTAAAACCCCGGAAGAAATGACGACGCTGTTTGCTGATCTTCCGGAGGCAATCGAAAATACCGTAAATATCGCTCGGCGCTGCCATTTTATGCTGGAAAAACGAAAGCCGATGCTGCCCGTATTCAAGCCGAAGAGCGAAAAAAATCAGGACGAGGAATTGCGAGACATAGCCGTTAAGGGATTAGAAGCAAGGCTGAAAAAGTTCAAAGATCAAGAAAATTACAGTGAAATTCGAACGGAGTACTTTAAGAGACTAGAGTACGAATTAAGTATGATCCAAAAAATGGGATTTAGCGGATATTTCTTGATAGTTGCAGATTATGTTGGATGGGCCAAGTTACAGAATATTCCCGTTGGACCGGGAAGAGGTTCGGGAGCCGGTTCAATTGTAGCTTGGTCGGTCGAAATTACGGACATTGATCCCATAAGATTCAAATTATTTTTTGAAAGATTCCTGAATCCAGATCGTCTTTCTATGCCGGATTTTGATATAGATTTCTGTCAGGAAAGAAGAGACGAGGTTATCGACTACGTCCAAAAAAAATACGGATACCAATCCGTCGCGCAAATTATAACATTTGGGAAATTACAGGCGAAAGCCGTGGTGAGGGATGTCGGACGAGTGCTGGCGATGGCGTATGGTTTTATCGATAAAATTTCCAAGATGATACCGTTTAATCCGGCAAGTCCACTTACGCTGCGGGAAGCAATAGATTCAGAACAGTTGTTACGAGATTTGATGGATTCGGATCCCCAAGTGAAAAATTTAATGGAAATCGCATTAAAACTCGAAGGATTGTATCGTCATCCCAGCGTTCATGCGGCTGGCGTTGTCATTTCAGACAGAAATTTGCAGGAGATGATTCCTCTCTATAAAGACTCAAAGTCAACCATGCCCATAACGCAATTCTCGATGAAGTACATCGAGAGCGCCGGCCTTATAAAATTTGATTTTCTTGGATTGAAGACGCTCACCGTTATTCAGAAAGTTCTTGATCTCCTAAAGAAAGTCGGCATCAACTTGACAACGCAGGAAATTCCGCTGGACGATAAAAAAACGTTTGAACTCCTAAAAAAAGTAAATTGTGTGGGCGTGTTTCAGATAGAAAGCGGAGGCATGCGGGATGTTCTAAAAAAAATGCAGCCGGACAGAGTGGAGGATCTCATCGCTTTGGTGGCTCTTTATCGTCCGGGACCTATGGATGACATTCCGAAATACATAGCATGTAAGCATGGAATGGAACCCATTACCTATTTGCATGAAAAATTAAAGCCAATTCTTGAAGAAACTTACGGAGTTATGGTTTATCAGGAGCAGGTTATGCAGATTGCGCAGTCTATAGGCGGGTATACTCTGGGGCAGGCGGATATCCTAAGACGAGCGATGGGAAAGAAAAATAAAGACGAAATGCTCTCGCAAAAAAAACGTTTTGTCGACGGAGCTGTGGAACGAGGTATTGCGCTTAACATAGCAAAGCGTCTATTTGAGCAGATGAATAAATTTGCCGGGTACGGTTTTAACAAATCACACTCTACTCCCTATGGATTGCTCACTTACCAAACTGCTTTTTTAAAAGCGAACTATACAAAAGAATTTTTTGCGGCGATTATGACGCTCGATATGAATAATACTGACAAGTTATGCGCCAGCTGTCAGGATGCTCAAAAAAATAAAATAAAGATTATTCCTCCTGATATCAATGTGTCGAAAAGCGAGTTTATTATAGACTATTCTAACAATGCGATCATATACAGTCTTGCGGCCATCAAGGGAAGCGGAGATCATGTGGTGCAAGAGATAGTAAAGGAACGCGAAACCAATGGTCCCTACCAATCAATTTTTGATTTTATAGAGCGTCTGGAGCCTCGGAAAATCCTAAATAGAAGGTTTATAGAAAATTTCATAAAATCGGGCGTATTTGATAAATTACACCAGAACAGAAAGCAATTATTGGAATCGCTCGATATAATTTTGTCCGTCAAACTATCATCGGAACAGGAGGTTTTATTTGAGAAATATTATCCGAAACTTGTCGAAGCCGAAGAATGGGGTCAGACGGAAAAATTACAGAATGAATTTTCTGCAATAGGGTTTTATATATCATCACACCCGATACAACAGTATGAAAATGTGCTAAAACAAAGTAGTTTTACTCCCTTGGCGGAGGCGAAGGAACTTTTTAAATCAAGAATTGTAGTAATTATTAACGATTTTTCGTTCAAAACCACCAAAACGCAAAATAAGTTTTGCATACTGCAAATTTCGGACACTTCAATGATTTCTGAAGCAACAATGTTTTCCGAAACATTTACAGCATATCGCGATCTAATCGAAGTTGGAAATATAGTTATACTGGACGTCGTCTGTCAAAAAAATGAAGAGCGAGTGCGAATAGTAATAGATAAAGTACAAAAATTTGATGCGAGTAAAGCGGTTAAAATTTCTATGAAACCAATTCTCCCCAAAACGCCATCTGGCGCTCTGAGCGCGCCTTCAGTTTCAAAGATTTTCCAAATAAAAATCGACGGTAAAAAAGAATTAACGGCAATTAAAAGCCTAATCGATAATTTTAGGAAAAATGGAAGCCATTCCATTGAATTAATATTACCAGAAAATAAAAAAATTTTGCTGCCGGATAAATACTTCCTTACTTCCTATGATATACTCGGCCTCCGAAACGCCATCGGCATTAATAATGTGATTGAAATAATAAAGAATTACGATGATAGAAAAACTTTACAATTGGATGATAAAACAAGCTGAAAGCAAAAACTCCGTTTGGGTGTTGGCTCTCATATCTTTTGTGGAAAGCTCATTTTTTCCTCTTCCTCCGGATCCGGTTCTTGCCATTGTGGTGGCTAAAAATAAGGACAGAGCGATATATTACGCGCTGGTGTGCAGCATAGCTTCGGTGCTGGGAGGGTTTCTAGGGTATTACATAGGATATGCTTTTTTTGAGACGATAGGATCGTCGATAATTAGCTACTACGGGCAATTGGAAAATTTTGAAAAATTCGCCACCGAATTAAATAAATGGGCATTTTGGATTATATGCGCCAAGGGTTTAACCCCTATTCCCTATAAAGTAGTTACCATTGCCAGCGGATTAGCGAAAATCGATTTATGCACATTTGCAATTGCATCGTTACTTACGAGAAGTATGAGATTTTTTCTATTGTCTTTTATCTGCAAAACATTCGGAGAAAAAGTGTTAGCTTTTATAGAAAAATATAAAAAAATTACGTTACTTTTGGTAATTATTAGCGTTATTGTAGGATTCTTATTGGTAAAGTTGTTTGTGTGAGGGAAATATGAAAGAACTTTTCGAAAAAATGTCCAGACCGCAATTTGGTCTCCCCATTAGTCTTTTTATTTTATATGCTGTTTTTTCTTATTCATTTTTATTGGAGTACTTTTCAGATTACGCTTTGTGCAAACTACAATTGGCGCAAAGATATAGCGTAATAGCCTGCATAATACTTATTACTATGGCACTTTTGCTTAGAGATCGTCCATCCGTTTACAAAAAGCTAGTAAATTTTTCATGTGCGGGGATTTTTATTGGTGGCGCGGTGACTCTATGTAAGCTGATGTTCCAATATAAAATTGTATCCGAAGCGGAGTTTTTTCAGATAGATATACCGCAAAATATTGCGATAGAAAAACTCGAATCCATTTTTCAAAAAAGTCAGATGGAATCCTGTGCGAATATCAATTTTACGATATTTGGCCTACCGGACACTGCATATATTTTATTAATATTTGTTTTTTTAGGGGTATATTTATTTTGTTGCTTTAGAATCTCTGATCAGAATAGCAATGAATGACATGGATTCTAGATTTTTACCCAAAAATGTAGACGCCATCCTCTATAAAAAAAATAGCGAACGTCCCGGTTTGTCGGATGAATCCCAAGATATATTTCAATTGATGGCGGGAATAGAATCTTCCGACGGAGCCGTTATTATTTCGCGTAAAAAATCGGCTATATTCGTCGATGGGCGTTATACTCTTGCGGCAAAACAGCAGGCCAATCTCGATAAATTTGAAATTCTAAATTTAAGAAACGACGAAATTATAAAATGGGCAAAAGAAAATCTACCCCGAAACAGTCAAATAGCCCTCGATTACAGATATTATACCCATGATGAAATAGCCATTTTTACTAACAACTGGAAGAACTTCAAGTTCGTCAACATAGATTTGGAAAGGACATTAAAAATACCACCCCAACAGTTTGATTTTGAAATTTATCGCCTAAATAACAGTGGCGGCAAATTACTATGGGTGATGGAAGTAATAGAAAAAAATAACCTGAACGCATATCTATTGTGTGATCCATGCAGTATTGCCTGGCTATTAGATATTCGCGACCTAAATCGAAAATACACTCCCGTTGTGGCGTGCAATTTATTGGTTACCAAAGATTCTCGAAAATTTTTATACCTGGATAACCGATATCGTTTTTGCAATCAATTTAAATTTGAAAATGATCTTAAAAAAGATTTGTTGAAGTATTCTCGGATTGGAATTGATAGATCGCAAACTTCATATCATATTAAACACCGTAATTTTGTTGACCTAAAAAACCCGTGCATACTTCCTAAATCGCTGAAAAGCAAGGTAGAAATCGATCACATGAAGCTTGCCTGCATTGAAGATTCCGTGGCAATAATTAATTTTTTGTATTGGTTTCATAATAACACGGAAAAAATCACAGAATTAACGGTTGTGGAAAAAATATTATATTTCAGAAAACAACGGGAAGGATTTGTGGGGGAAAGCTTTAAAACAATTGCTGCCGCCGACGAGCATTCCGCAATGGTTCACTATTATCCTAACGTAAATTCCAATAAAACAATTGATAATATTCTACTTATTGATTCCGGAGGACAATACAAGCACGGAACTACTGATATTACTCGCACATTATCCAGATTTGATCCTACGGAAGAGCAAAAATTTTTCTATACTCTGGTGTTAAAGGGGCATATTGCTTTGGCAACAGCCAAATTTCCATCGGGAACAAAAGGAGCCCAGCTTGATTCGCTGGCGCGACGGTTTTTGTGGCAACATTCGAAAGACTACAGCCATTCGACGGGACACGGTATCGGCTACATGTCGCATGTCCACGAAGGGCCAATTGCTATATCTAAAAGCAACAATGTTCCGCTGCAGTCGGGCATGATTTTATCCAATGAACCGGGATATTATCAGGAAAACAGCTTTGGAATTCGTTTGGAAAACATGATGTTGGTAGCGGAAAAGAGTGGTTCCATGTTTTTCGAAGTCATATCCCTTATACCATTTGATAGTAAGTTCATTGATAAAAATCTATTGACGGAAGAAGACATGTATTGGCTACAAAGATATAACCGAAGTATAATCTCCACTTTAAAATTACAAGCCAGCGTTCTGAATTGGCTGTCCGATAGTTATCTAAAAGATTTTTTGTGATTTTAATAATTCTGAGCTTTTAATTAAAAAGTTGAACTTTCCATTTGCCCGGAGGCATGCTACACTCCGCCAGATTCACAGATATTGAGAGCAGTGCAGATGGTTTCGTTACGTGGTTTTTTGGATGAGGAGTCTCTAACAACATACGTATCCGGGATCAAGAAATTCCCTATGCTGGGTAAGGATGAGGAATTTGAATTAGCCACCAAATGGAAAGAAAAAGGCGATAAAAGAGCTATGGAAAAGCTTATTGCCAGTCATCTTAGGTTGGTGGTAAAAGTAGCCAACGGCTATTCTGGCTATGGAATGTCCAAAGCCGACCTTATAGCCGAAGGAAATTTGGGCGTAATGCATGCCATTCAACATTTCGATCCAAATATGGGATATAGGTTCTCCACCTATGCAATTTGGTGGGTTAAGTCGAAAATTCTCGATTTTATATACGGTCATTGGTCCATTGTAAAACTTAGCCCAAGCAAGAGTCATAGAAAACTGTTTTTCGGATTGAAAAAGGTTAAAAATATGCTGGGATTAGATCTCATATCAGAGGAAAATGCAGACATCGTAGCCAATAAAATGAATGTCAGTGCTAAAGACGTTCTCACTCTGGAAACTCGTTTTACCCATAAGGATTTTTCGACCAATACAACCTTGGGGAACGATGAAAAATCCAGTTGGCAGGATTTTCTCGCGGAAACGAACGATTCTCAAGAGTCTAGTATATTGGAAAAGCAAGAATTCGAATACAGAAGAAAAGTTTTACACAATGCTCTAAATACACTTTCTAAAAAGGAATACGATATCGTGTGCTCATACAGGTTGCATTCTCCAACGAAGACTTTACGAGAAATTGGAGAGAAAATGAACATATCAGCAGAACGAGTGCGTCAGATCGAAAAAAACGCCTTTCTGAAAATACAAAAATATGTCAGATCAATCGAATGGAAAGCCGCGACCAGCAAAAATTATCAAAAATTTACGATCGCGATCTTTTAATATAAAGACAGGATTTTAATTCGAGAAAAATTCCGTAAGATTCTTCCAATAGTTCACAGGGAATCTGTTAGTTAGGCTTTTTACTATTGACCTTTCGTTTGTTAGACTGTACAAAAATGATGTTATGGCGAGTGTAGCTCAATCGGCTAGAGCGCCAGGTTGTGGCTCTGGAGGTCGTCGGTTCGATTCCGATCACTCGCCCCATGATATTGATGTTCTGGAGATAGAAATGAATAACTTTAGATACGATGAATTAGTGCAGAAAGCTCTTATCGCCGTGGTTAAAGAAGTTTTGGAAAATGTCTCTTTACATGGATTGCCGGGAAATCATCATTTCTACATTAGATTTCGCACTGATCATCCGAGGGTTAAAATTCCTACTTTTTTGAAGGAAAGACATCCGGAAGAGGTCATGATAGTAATTCAATATCAGTTTTGGGATTTAAAAGTTTCCGATGACAAATTTTCCGTAAGTTTGAGTTTCAATGGGATTCAAGAAACTATTGTTGTACCATTTTCAGCCTTGACTGCTTTTGTTGATCCTTCTGTAAAATTTGCGCTGCAATTTACGCCGTCTTTTGGCAGCAATCCGTCTCCCGAAGGATCCGAAAAAAAGTCCGACAAAGATACAAATGAATCGGATGGAAAGATAATAAGCTTTGATAGCTTTCGTAAAAAATAAATAATTTGTACGACAGAACGGTATCGGCTTGGATCAGACAGGATCTAAAATATTTCTCTGTACAATTTTAATTCTTCTTTTTATAGTAATTTAAACTAATTTTAATATTTTGTTGCAGGTAATCTGGTGCATCGATTTTTATGGATAGTGTTTTTGCTCCTGCTAGGCTGTGTTTCAGTTGATGATGCAATAGTTCCTCAGCAGAAGAACTTAGATCCTAAAATTTTTAATACGATATCTTCTCCGGTGGACGATTTCATTTCCGATTTGGACACGGAAGAATTCCTGGAAGATGAAATCGACAGAGAACCTATAATAAATGAAAATTTTTATAAACCGATTTCGATCTCCGTCACAAAAAATATGAAAATGCGAGAAGTTTTAACGCAAATGGCCAATTTGGCTGGAATTAACATTTTCATCGTTCACGATGTTGAGGGAGAAATCTCTTTTTCGGCTAATAATCGCCCGTTTCTCGACATACTGAAGGACATCTGCAGCGGCGCAGACCTTAAGTATTCAATTGACGGAAACTCGGTCAAAATTGAAATAGATACGCCGACACTTAAGGTATACAATGTACAATTTTTGAATATTCAGCGGGATACTCAAAGTACCGTATCCGTTTCGACAGATATATTTATGAATCAGGCCGTAGGTACCAAAGGGGAAACGTCGACGCTTGGACAGTCAAACAATAATGGATCTAGTAGCTTAATCGCTGGAGTAACAAAAAATGATTTTTGGCAGGAGCTCGAAGCCTCTCTGAAAATCATCATCGGAGAAAATGAGGGATCATACCTTTCTTTGCATAGACAGGGTGGGTTAATAACGGTTTACACAACCCAGAGCAAACATAACGAAGTTCAGAAATATCTGCGATTGCTAAAGGACACTACCGAATCTCAGGTTTTAATCGAAGCCAAGATACTGGAAGTTAATTTGAAAGACGAATATAAAAGCGGCATTAACTGGAGCATTTTACCTCGTAGAGGCGTAAAACTCGAAAAGGTATTTTCCCGGCGACAAGGATGGATTACTTTCTTTTGGTATAGATAGAGCTGGCTTGGGCATAGTTGCGGGATTAATCGAGAGGTTTGGAGCGGTTAAAACTCTATCGAGCCCAAGAATTACAGTTTTGAATAATCAGCCGGCCATACTAAAGGTTGCTCAAAATGAAGTAATTTATATTCCTGAGTTGCAGAGACAATATGCGACAGTATCGGATAATCGCAGCACTGATTTTCTTTCTACAACGATTCGCACGATTCCTGTCGGGCTAATGATATCTGTTTTGCCGTCCGTTGATAAAAAGAATAATACAATCCTGCTGAGTCTGCGCCCTACAATTTCCAGAATTGCAGAGTATAAGAAGGTGCCATTTTTTTACCACACTACGTCTTCCGTGAGTAATGCGTTGGGCAACGCAGCTGAAAAAGACGTACAATATCATGAAATTCCAATTGTCGACGTAAGGGAGTTGGATTCCGTATTGAAGCTTAATTCGGGACAAATAGTAGTTATGGGCGGATTAATGCAGGAATCATCCAGTAATGACAGAGATGGATTGCCGGGATTTAAAGAGGCTGATTTTATCGCGGGAAGTAACGCAAAATCGACAAGAATTACGGAATTGGTTATTTTTCTAAAGGCTACTATTTTGCGAAAAAAAAGCAAAGCTCATCATGAAGCTGACAAAAAAATGTACAACGTTTTCGCCCATGATCCAAGACCGCTGGACTTTAAAAAATGATGAAGTTTTCCAATAGAAATAGAGGATTTTCTCTCATAGAGGTGGCCATTGCGATTGTCGTAATCAGTTTGATCGCTGGTTTTGCATTGAAAGGTAAAGAATTAATAAATGCTGCTAGACTGAGATCGGTCGTTGATCAAGTAAATACATTTAGGATAGCGGTTCAAAGTTTTACGGATAAATACGGGGTATTGCCGGGGGATTTTAACAACGCGGAAGAGATGATTGGTAGTTCTTCGCGGAATGGTAGAGGAGACGGCGTAATATCCTCCATCGAAGACGCAAAACGGTTTTGGCAGCATTTGGTGGCGTCAGATTTAATTAGCTTGGAGCTGATAAACGGATATCCCCGCAGCAAGGTCGGCGGATATTATACCGTATCTTCTCAAATTCAAGATCATCCGGGAGTTTGGATCGTTTTGTGTAAAGATACCAGTGATAATCAAAATTTCAAGGGGGTTTTGTCGCCCGAAGAGGCCTATTATATAGATAAAAATAACGACACGGGAAATTGCTCAACCGGAGAAATTCAAGCAATAAAATCTTCAGACGCATCGGGAGAATGCTTTATTGGTTCACGATACAATATCAAAAATAAAAACAAAGATTGCGTACTTCTATTCAAAATCTGGTAGACATGGGTCAATTCTGCTGGAAATTGCAATAGCAATATCAATTATTGGATTAATTTCCGGGTTTTTTATTACTAAAACAATTACAGCCAGCAGAGCCATGCGCGTGCAAATCACAAAAAACAATATCGAAACGGTAACCATTGCTTTGGCTTCTTTTATAGCAAATCACAGCAGATTGCCTAGGCCGTCATTGAACGGTGATGGACGTGAAAATTTAGAGACGGAGATGGTTCTATCAAATTTTGTCGGGAGGGTTCCATTTCATACGCTCGGAATACCAGCGAAAATTGCCCTTGACGGCCAGGGAAGGCCATTGGTTTACACTGTGGAACCCGTTCTGACTTCTAATTGTGTAAGCATATACGAAACGGGAATAGAGAATAATTATTTTTGCCGCGGAGTTATTAATCCAGTTATCGCGATTGATAAAGTCGCGAATTTACTACCGGATGTCATTGCATTTGTAATAGATACAAACGATAACTATCCGAGAATATCTGAGAAGATCGACGTTATTGTTTCCAAATACACCAGTTGGATTTCCAGAGATAGACTTCTGATGCAATATCTGAAAAATTGTCCCTGCAAAAAAGAACAAAGGCGTAGCGCAGAGAATTCTACTCCGGACGGTCGATTTAATTTAATTTAGAAGAATGCTATATTTCGCTATGCGTTAGGTGGTTAAGCTATGTATAATAAAAACAATGTATTTTATAAAATTTTAAAATCTGAAATTCCAGCAAAAATTATATATGAAAATGACGTAGCTTTATCTTTTTATGATATATGTCCGCTGAAAAAGGTTCATGCTTTGGTAATTACAAAGGGATTGTACTCAAATTTTAACGATTTTATATCCAATGCATCCGCTCAGGAAGTTAAAGATTTTTTTGGTACAGTTTCCAAAGTTTCACACATATTGAATATTGCCGAGAGCGGATACCGCATACTGAGTAATACCGGACATGATTCCGGACAGGAAATTGAGCATTTTCATGTGCATATTCTCGGTGGCGAGCGATTATAAATAACCTAAAGACGGCGAAACGGACGTCTCGCGAAGTGAAAATCTATCCACTGCTCTAAATACAGAGCTTATTCATTGATGGAGTCTCATAAAAGCAAGAATACGGATTTTCTAATTGCACTTTTGTGGCAGTTCTATTTATACTTTTGCGGCAATTCTAATTATACTTTTGCGGTAGTTCTATTTATACTTTTGTGACAATTCTAATTGCACTTTTGCAGCAATTCTATTTATATTTTTGTGGCAGTTCTATTTATACTTTTGTGACGATTCTAATTGCACTTTTGCGGATATTTGATTATACTATTACCCTAAAACAATTTGGATCGTGCTGATGAGTAAGCAATATAAGAGGTGGATGTCTGAGTCTTTAAAACGAGCTCTTGATAAGAGAAGAATTGTTGTGATTTCCGGGGAAAGACAGTGCGGGAAGACTACGTTGTCTAAGCAAATCGAGCTTAAAGACTCTATTTTTAGATCTTTAGACGACGTTACGCTTTTGAAGGCGGCAATCGACGATCCGAAAGAATTCATCAAGCATTCACACGGCACAATGATAATCGATGAAGTCCAAAAAGCTCCACAATTATTATCGGCCATCAAGCAGACTGTTGATCTCGATAGTCGAACGGGACAATTTTTACTGACCGGATCGGCTGACATCAAAAACTTGCCTCAAGTTTCTGAAAGTTTAGCTGGCCGAATAAAAAACATTCGTCTGAGAACTCTTGCAAATGGAGAAATATTAGAGAACGAGCCGAAATTTATACAAATGCTGTTTAACAATGAATTTCCCGCCCAAATAAAAGGCTACAACAAAACTGAAATTTTAAAGATAGCTTTTCGTGGAGGATATCCGGAAGTTGTAAATTTCTCCGACGTCGACAGAAAAGATTGGCATCTTGATTACGTGGATACTCTGCTTACAAGAGATTTAAAAAACATAGCAAACATAAGACGCAACACGGCTCTTCAAGAACAGGTAAAAATCCTGACGGCATGGTCAAGTAAATTCTTGGATATTCCTGGTATGTGTAGCAAATTGGCCATCGCGCGAACTACTTTCGACAGTTATGTCGGCGTGCTGGAAGCTCTATATTTATTTGAACGCGTCAGTCCATGGAGCAAGACTGATTATTCTGGAGTTGGACGCAAAGATAAAATCTTCGTTACCGATACGGGAATTATGGCTAGCGTTTTAAATTGGAATTTCGAAGAAGTACGCCTAAATCCCGAAAGGTCAGGAAAGATAGTCGAAACATTAGTCTTCAAAGAATTGTCCATACAATCCGATATCTGCGGCTGCCATATTTATCACTACAGAGATAGGGAAAATCGCGAAATAGACTTCATTATAGAGAGTTCGAACGGAATTATAGCTTGTATTGAAGTAAAATCAGGGTCAGTCGTTTCTAAAAATGATTTCAAACATATTCGGTGGTTCAAAAATAATATCGCAAAAAATCAAAACGTAATTTCTATAATTTTATATTCGGGTGAAGACACCGTTTCTTTTGGGGATGGACTCTGGGCAGTACCGATCGCCGCACTGTGGAGTTGAAATCAGACATCCAGAAATAATGGTGAACGCTACAGGGATTGAACCTGTGACCCCTACAATGTGAATGTAGTGCTCTACCGCTGAGCTAAGCGTTCTCAACAACTATTTATTAGCACAAAAAATCGAAAATCACAAAACTTATGGACAGGTGATTTTATGTTGCATGAATGCAATTTTGTAAAAATTCCAGCTGGTCTTATAGAGTTAAGCGGAGGATTCAAGAATTTTTTGCAATGGGACAGCGTCATCTATTTGCTCCAGGGATTTGTTTTTGGTTACGTCTAGGGCGAGCTTAGAAATTTTTTCTAATTTTTCTGAATCCAGTAAAAGCTCAGAACAAGTTGCATAGATTTCATCTGCGTTTTTCACTTCAAAGGCTATTTGTTTTCTTTGCAGCATATCCGCTACTTCCAAAGCGCTATCCATGAAAGGTCCATGTAAAACCGGTTTTCCCAGCGCCGCGGGTTCGTAGATGTTATGTCCGCCTATTGGAACAAGAGAGCCTCCCACAAAACATATGTCGGCCAATCGGAAAAATGTTCCAACTTCTCCAAACGTATCTACGCAGAAAACCTCGGCGTCCGAAGAGAAATGGTTTTCGGATCTTAGTGAAAATTTAACGTTATGATTTTCGAGGATTTCACATACTTTTTTCACTCGAGTTAAATGTCTCGGAATGATAACGGTTATAAGGTTAAATTTTAATTTGAGCTTTTTATGCGCTTCCAAAATTATTTCTTCTTCTTTTTCATGAGTACTGGCGGCGACAAAAATCCTTTTGTTTTTACATATGTTTTGGAAGGCATTAAAGAGATCGTTATTGCAGGGAAGGGGGTCATTGGCATATTTCAGGTTATCAATACGTTTTGTGTTTTCGGGAGAAAAAAAACGATATTTTTTTTCATCTATTTCAGATTGAGCTAAGATGCATGTAAATTTTTCCAAGGTAGTTCTGAAGAATTTTTCAAACAACTTCCATCTGCCGAATGATTTTGTAGATAATCTTGCATTTAAAAGGAAAAGAGGTATTTTGCGTTTGTAGATGGAGTCTATTATGTTAGGCCAAATTTCAGACTCCAAAAAAAAAGCGGCGCTAGGGTTCCAATAATTTAGAAATTTTTCAGTCCATATTGGATTGTCAGCCACCGCAAATTGATGATGACATCCCCGAATTTTCGTAATTTTGGCCGATAATATATCGGCTGACGTAACGGTGATTGTGGTTAGCAATATATTTAGTTCGGGAAATTGTTTTTTAACATGATTAACATAGGTTAATGCCGCTGTGGATTCTCCTATGCTGGCGGCGTGTATCCAAATCAGTTTTCCTGCAGGTCTTTTAATTGTTGCCACTCCAAAATGATTCCTAACACTTTCTATTCTATCCTTTCCCCAGAGACACCTTAGATAAAAATATACCTTCCAAAATGGAGAAAGAATAAAGGCTAAGATTTTATAAACACTAAGCATTTGTTAGTATCTCGTATGCTTTTTGAGACGCTGCGTTGATTCTCGATTCTGCGTATTTAATTGATTCCTCTTTAGACATGGTCTTTAGTTCCTCCGCAGAAATTGGTTTTCCCCATACGATGACTCCTCTATTAAACGGCCAGACCCAAATGAATTTATCCCAGGAATTAAAACGATAATACCTTTTTACACAAAAACTAAAGGGTAATATATCTGCTTTAGTTAATTTTGAAATTGCAACCACTCCCGGCGCCAATTTGTGGCGAGGCCCCTTAGGACCGTCCGGAATTATCGCTATGTATTCTCCCGCCTTTACCAGCTGAACTAATTTTTTTGCGGCGGCCATTCCGCCTTTTTTAGTGGATCCAAAAACGGCCGGCATGGAAAAACTTTTTACAATTGCCGCCATTAGACGTCCATCCCTGTGACTTGAAGCTAATACGTGCAAGGTCTTTTCCCATTTCCAAACACAGGGGGCGATCATGAGTCTATCGTGCCATAAACACGCAATAAAGGGGGTGTTTTTTTTGTGATACGAATCTGGAATGTTTCCTCCAATTACTGTCCATCGCGTCGTATAAAAGGATAATTTTAGTAGAAATGCCATTATTTTAGATAAAATAACTTCGAATCGTTTCCTGTTGCGAATCCTTTTTAAAAATTTAATCAATCGCTACCTCAGGAAAAAATCGGAGATACGCTCCTTAATGGAACGCTTTTCCGGTTGGGGTAAAGCGGGAGGAACGATGCTCTCATGTAAGCAGATTATAATTCCTGCATTGACAGCAGAAAGATTTTCTACTTTTTCCAATGATAAAAAGGGAGTTTCAACCACTTTATAGGCGTAATATCTCATTTCGCCAATTATCTTCTGCAATTTATCACAATCTGCATCGCAGGTTCTAAGAGAATTACCATTGATGCCGATTATCAATGACGGGCGATATTTTTCGATGACGTTTTTTGCTCCCTTTAGAGCATGGAACTCGCTGCCCTCTATGTCCAATTTTAACACATCAACTTGCTTTATCCCTTCTTTCTCAACAAACGAGTCCAGGGTTATGGTGTCAACTTCTTCAACTCCTATTTTTTCTACGCCCTTACAGCTGATTTCGAATCCAAGAGTGTTGAGGGCGCTTCTTTCTTCATTTGCTATTAGCAATTGAGCTTTGCCGTTTTTATCTGAAACAGACAGCCTATACGGCGAAATAATATCTCCAAGACCGTTTATGTTTATGTTATCTTCCAGCCTGTCGAAGTCGCGACTGCTTGGTTCCAGAGCGAAAATATGTCCAATACCGATTGCTCTGCTAACAAGTAAAGAAACGTATCCCATATTAGCTCCGGCGTCGATGAAGATTCCGTCCTTAGGAAACAGCGTATTTATTATGGTCACTAAATTAGGATCGTAGATTCCCCTCACAAAGATAGATCTATATATTTCATTTTTAGGATGAATTCTTAAAATCAAGCCGTCTATCCATTCCATAACAATCGGCTTTTTCATGAAAAGATATTTCCACCATCTTACCCAACCTTTTAGAGAGCGAGCAGAGTCGCCGGAGAATCTGTTCCATCCTTTTTGCGGAGCTATTCTGTCATAAGAGGGGGAGACTTCATCGATTCTGACCTTAGATGGAGGCTTTGAATTCTTAACTTCGACTTGTTTTTCGGCGACGGTTGCCTCATACATGGCTTGATTCGACGTAGACAATAGCATCGCCGACATAAGCATAATTTTATAAAATTTTGACATGACATACTTCTCCGTACCAAAACTCACCAAGCTACTCTAGTAGTCTTGCGAGCAAACAACAATAGTTTTAATGGCTTTTATAATGACATAATTTCAGATTGGACATCTTGTATTCCCAAAAATTTCTCTGAACTGGTCGATATAACAGATGGATATGCGGCCGTACGAGTTGTGATCTGCGATTCTATTTGCGTTTTAAGCGTAGGGACGTCTTTATCTTTGATTTTATCAATTTTCGTGAGAACTATTTGATATGTCACGGCGGAATTATCTAAAACGTCCATAATTTCTTCATCGATTTTTTTGATACCGCGGCGAGAGTCTATTAGCAGAAATATTCGCCGAAGATTGGGTCTGCCGATCAGGTAATTTAGTATTAAATCGTCCCACAATTTCCTGGTTTTTTTTGAAACGCTAGCGTAGCCGTATCCCGGCAGATCCACTAGGGAAATCTTATCCATCAGCGTGAAAAAATTAATCTGCCGAGTGCGTCCTGGTAACTTAGAAACATGCGCACAATTTTTTTGTCCAACGACGGCGTTGATTAGAGACGATTTCCCTACATTAGATCTTCCCGCAAAAGCTATTTCTTTAATGAAATTACGAGGAATTTGATCAATTGAGGCGGCTCCGGCAATAAACTTACACGGAGAGCTGAATAATCCCTTCAATGTTGTCACGATTTTTGAGCCTTAATCTTTTTTTTGCTGTTTCGATCTTCGTTATTATTACGATTACTGTCTAGTTTTTTGATTACATATTGCTGGACGATTCCCAAAATATTGCTGAAAGTCCAATAAATGACCAATCCAGACGGTAATTGAGCAAACATAAACGTAAACATTAGAGGCATAATCAGCATTGCCTTCGCCTGAGATGGATCAGCCGGAGCGGGACTCATTTTTTGCTGCAGCAGCATGGAGAGTCCCATCAGCAATGGCCAAATCCCAATTTGCAAAAATCCAGGAAGGTTTATGGGGATTAATCCGAATAAATTCAATACAGTCGATGGATCGGGTAAAGATAAATCATGGATCCACCATATGAAAGGCGCTTGTCTCATTTCCATCGATATGTACAGAACTTTGTACAGGGCAAATAATACGGGAGATTGAAGCAGAATAGGTAAACATCCTCCGAGCGGATTTACACCTTCTTTTTTGTATATTTCCGAAACCGCCTGACCGAATTTTACGTTGTCTCCCTCATATTTTTTCTTAAGTTCTTGGATTTTAGGTTGAATTATATTCATGCGGTTCATCGAACGGTAGGATTTATTCGCCAATGGGAACAGCAATAGTTTAATTAGCAGCGTAATTAATATAATTCCCAGTCCCATGTTACCCACCAGATCCTTTGTGTAGGCTAGGGCATATAGAAGCGGTTTCGTAAGTATGTACAGACAGCCGAAGTCAATGGCCAGATCGAAATGTTGAACCTTTAATTTCTCCTCATACATGTCTAGCGTTTTGATTTCTTTTGCGCCAATGAATAGGTGATGAGTTTTAGAAACTTCGATGGATGGAGCAATTGAAATGGGATCAGTTCTGCTTTCAATTCTATAAATATTTTTACCTCCCTCCAACA
>JAISQI010000041.1 GCA_031274295.1 Holosporaceae bacterium | reverse complement strand
ATTCACACTATCATACTCAACAGATCGCTCAACAATATTGCCGTCTATCTTTATGCCGATAATGGGCTTTGGATGAACAGTGAGGTTCTTATTATAAAAATCCTGAGCTTGCTTAGGAGGCGGTATGAATGAATAGTTCAGTTGGACTATTTGTTAGAATATTTCGAGCAGTAGATAGGGGCAGGATGAATTTTTACCTGAGGCCATTGTTACTCATGACAATGAACAGACCTCGTTTAGGAGGCTATTCGCTCCTGCCACTGAACGGCCGTCGTGAGGCAATGACCTCGAATAGGAGTATGGGCTGTCCGAAAACATTCTACTGACAAATGGTTCTATTTTGCAAATGAGAGGTAAGAAATGAGGCACATAGGAATCGACTTACACAGTAACAGTTTTACCGCTTGTTATTTAGAGAATGGTAAACAGGAAATAATAAAGACCTTCAAGCTTCAAGGAATTGAGTTTGAGAATTTTCTATCAGATCTACATCTGGACGATGAAGTTGCAGTTGAAGCAACGGGAAATTCGTCATTTTTCAGAGATAAAGTTTTATCTTTAGTAAAAAGAGTTGCAATTATATCTCCACATCAATTTAACGTTATCAGAAGCTCTATAAAGAAAACCGATAAAAATGATGCTCGAGCAATTGCTTTCTTTTTGAGTAAAGATATGCTTCCTGAAGCTAGGGTAAAAAGCTCTTTGCATCAGCAATTGCTTGGAATTGCTCAGACTAGAGATCAGTTGGTAAAGACAAGAGTCGCTTTGCTTAACAAAGTTTATGGAATGCTCAATGGACACGGGCTCAAGATAAAAAAAGAACAATTAACAAGTATAAAGGGATTCGAAAAAGCTATTGCTTTTGAAGGTCTTAGTACTATAGAACAAGCGACCATCAAAATAATCAAGTCAGAGTTATTTTCTTTGAGAGAAAACATAAAAGAGCTTGAAAAGCTGATGGTTGAACATGCCAAAGGCATTTCCGGGTACGAGAATCTTTTAAGCATAAAAGGAATTGGGCCAACAAGTGCAGCTATATTTTTGGCTAATATTTCTGATATCAATAATTTTGATGATACTGGAAAGTTGGCATCCTATTTCGGAATAACGCCTACTGTTTATCAGTCTAATGATAAATGCATCAACGGCCGCATAACAAAAAGAGGTTCGAAATTAGCGAGGCGAACTTTGGTTCAATGTACATTAATAGCAAAAAGATATAGCCCGTACTTTCACGAGTTTTATGAAAAAATCAAAAAACAACGTGGTGCAGGAAAGGCTATTATCGCTACCGCTAGAAAACTTCTGAATACCATATTTTATACTCTCAAAAACAATTGGTTATTCGAAGATTCCTCTAATTTCAAAATTAATACTTGCAATTAATCATAGGAGACGAAAATGTTAATAGGATATATGCGTGTATCAAAAGCGGATGGATCACAGGTTTTGGATCTTCAGAAAGACGCTCTCAAGGAAGTCGGTGTTGATGAGGAAAGAATCTATTCTGATTTAGCATCCGGAAGAAAAGATGATCGTCCAGGATTGAGAAACTGCTTAAAGGCTCTCCAGCCTGGCAATACACTGGTAGTATGGAAACTAGATCGATTAGGTAGAGACATAAAACATCTTATTCAGATTGTTGATGATTTTAACAAGAAAGGTATTGGATTAAGGATATTATCTGGAGCAGGAACTCAAATAGATACCACTACAGCAAGTGGCAAGATGATGTTTGGACTTTTTGCTGTTCTTGCTGAGTTTGAGAGAGATCTTATCGTTGAAAGGACAAGGGCAGGACTTGCTGCGGCTCGAGCAAGAGGAAGAAAAGGCGGAAGGCCGAGGAAAATGGATGCGCCTACTATTAAAATGGCAATGGCTGCCATGTCAGATCGCAACTCTGTCGCTGCGGATGTAGCGAAACGCCTGGGAATAACAACAACCGCTCTTTACATGTATATCAACGGCGATGGATCCCCTAAGGAAATAGCGACGAGAATTCTTGAGAGAGAAGAAAGTGTATAATCAAAAATGCGTACTACAGTCAATAAACCTTCGAAATTTACCAAATATTAAAAATTAACCTCTAATATATGGAATATGCTGAGAATATCAGGTATACTGAAAGTGGTATATTATGGAGGATATTATGAAGAGGGTTTTTGCCTGTGTATGCATGATCGGAATTTCGTTTGGCTTGGCTTGTGGGATGGATTTATCTGAGAATACTCAGGAGCACTCTACTGTAGGGCGTGTATGTACGCCTGTTTTTAATTTTGGATTAAAAGCTTTTGAAAAATTAGACCTTAAAAAAGACAGCGATAGGCCTGTAGTGAAAGTAGTAAATGAGACTGAACGCGCAGTAAAGTTAGCTGATGAAGTTGTGTTGCCTGAGCAATTGGTATTTTTACCTGAAACTAGTGCTGATAGCTTGTTAATGACAAGATGGAAAACTACTCCTTTTGACTTACGAGGCAAAGGCTTGCAGCCTCCTGCTGTTTATAAAAAGAAAATAGGTGAGCGAATATTGCGAAAGTTAGGTGATGATGGATCCCCTTTTGATAAGGGGGTGGCTTGTTATTTTGCTGGAGATTTATTCAAAATTGGAAAAGGCTCTTTGTTTTCAAGGTATGTAATGCCCAAATTAGACAGGAAACAGCCTAAAGCAGCGGAAAAATATTGGACAGATCTTTATAAGGCCTTAGCTGAAAATAATTCATATGAAGAAATACGAGAAAATATAATAATTGAATTAAGGAAGCGTGGCAGAAGAATTTAAGGGGATAAATGAAAAAGACAATAATATTACTTACGGGACTTTGTTTTTTTCAGCATGCGTGCTGTATGAACAAAGTCCCGAGTTCTGCTAGTATTTCTGTATTGGGCGATATGGCGGGTGTTTTATTCCAAAATTGTAATCAAAACTGTTTGAAAACGTTCCAAGATATTGGAATCAATCAAAGTGATGGGCAGTTATATATCAATGCTTTTAATGTTGGACAAGGTAATTTCATCGTTCTGCGAAAAGAGAATCGTGCAGTAATAATAGACGCTGGTGGGGTGCCTTTTGATGAAGAACACATAAAAATTGATGAATTGCTAGTTGATGTGGTAATAGATGCTGTATTTATTACTCATCCTCATGATGACCATTTTTCTCTTTTTAATAATAAGTTATTTGGTGCTTTCCCTAAAAGTTTTGCGAACACTGTATTCTATTTATCAGGAAAAGAAAGCGATTGGAAAACTGGAATATCTCAAAAGTTTTTGAGGCAACTTTCTATTTTATCTCCTGTTATTTCTAGTGTTCAATATCTAGATAACGAACAGCATGAGGTTAGTTTACTAAATGGCGTAGTTTTTAAAACGTTTTATCTAGATCCGCCAATCAGAAGGGATCCAAATAAATTAAGTTTGTTGTTGCAAATCTCCTATATGGGGAAAAATGTGTTGTTTACTGGAGATGCAGAGGGAGATTCTATCGCTAGATTGTTTCAAACTGTAGGAGATTTATCTTCTGCTGCGAATCTAGTGCAAAATGGAAATGAAGTTACTGAAATTGTAAAATTATTTAATTATTATACAGCTGCGTATAGGGATTTTGTGGAATTGAGGTCTTTGTGTTCCAGTCTAGCTGTAACATTAGGTAATTATATTTTTGATAGACCTAATATCGTTGTTAGCAGTGTTCAAAACTTAATTGATAACTTGCAAACTATGATAGCTATTGATCAATCCCTTTTTAATGGGCAAAATGTAACGTCTTTGCAAGGATTTGTGAATACAATAACTCCTCTTTCTCAGTTAACTATAGATCCATTCTTTTATTTTTGCATTTGTCATCTTACACCGCATGAGAAAATTTCATCGTTAGGTGATTTGTGTAATGCTTTAAACACAATGGGTGATGGATCCCAGGAGTTGGTTGAGCAATTATATCAATTAGGAGATTTATTAC
>JAISQI010000050.1 GCA_031274295.1 Holosporaceae bacterium | reverse complement strand
GTCACAAGCTTGGGAAGCTTATGCTCTACCATTGAGCTACGCCCGCAAATAAAAGCATCCTAATTAGCGAGATATTAGCTATTATACAGGGATATTGCAACGTCTCTTCGATTTGCGATGATTAACTTAATAATCTTAATCAATTATATGTATTCGGAATATATGAATGGTTTTTATCTCACAATTGAAAAATCAGTTGGATTATGATAGAAGTGCAGCTGACAGTCAGGACTTATATGACATGAATACCGCGTGAAAATTATCACAACGTCAGATTAAACTTTGGTCGGTATATGTTAGCGTCCCTGTTAGGCTTGATATTCTTGCTAGGCTTTAGCAATCCTGTTTAAGTTGGTCAGTGCCTTAATGGAGAAGTTTTTATGAAATCGCCGTTGTGCAAAAGTAAAACATCGCTGTTTATATATATTGGTTGCATAATAGTTGTATGTTATACGGCTGTATACCAGTTTTCGATGCTAACGGATGTTTATAAGCACCATATCATCTTCTCTTTAAAAAACGACAAAGAGCGCTTTACCAAAATATATGAGCTAAAATATTGGAATGAAGATAATCTGTCGGGTCCTGGTTCGAATATGGACAACGCCATCCCATATCTGAGATATCTTCAGGATTTTATAGACAACAGGAAAATAAAAACAATTGTGGATCTTGGGTGTGGCAATTGGGAATTGATGAAGCACATAATCATACCAAATAATGTGCAATATTGGGGCATAGATCTCGTGGACAAAATCATTGATGATAATATACGAAAACATGCCAAAAGTAATATCCAGTTTGAGAAGGTAAACAATGTAACAGATTGTAAAAAGTATGCCGGAGATTTGCTCATTGTTAAAGACGTTATGCAACACTGGAACTTTGAAGCAATACATTATTTTATAAAGGAAATATTGGTCAATTTTAAATATGCAATATTGGTCAATGATTTTCGAGAAAAAACGAAAAATGAACAAATAGAGATTGGTATGTATCGGACTCTTGATCTGGAAAAAGAACCATTTTTCGTTAAGTTAACGGTGATAGGCGACTATGTCTCGGGAAATAATGCCAAAAGAATCTATTTGTACTGCAATCCTGAAAAAAAATAAAGAAACGCTCAAAATTTTCATTCTCTCCTATTTACCCAAAAAGGACAGAGACAAAAAAACAAATGACCCTCGCTGATACAGTGTTGAAGTTATGAAGTCAAGTCCATTTAAAAAGGAATTTTTCGTTGAATTTTGAGTTATACCAAGTCCTATTCTAAACTACCCATAAAAAGAGCAACACCTTCCATCAGTTTCCTCAATTTCTCTTTGCGATGAAATTTAGCATTGTGTAGGACTATTACCTTTTTGGGAGGTTACTCTGGTATCAGCATTCTACCAATGTCTCCACTAACTTCGCGCCATATGAGTTGAATCCTTGCAATATATTGCATAGCAACATTAATTCGTGTATCTTCGCACTGTTCCGGGTGATTAGCTCAGTGGTAGAGCATCTCGTTTACACCGAGAGGGTCGGCAGTTCGAATCTGTCATCACCCACCAGTGCGCTCGTAGCTCAATTGGATAGAGCGTCAGACTACGGATCTGAAGGTTAGGGGTTCAACTCCTCTCGGGCGCGCCATATTTTTACAACGTAGAGAGTCACTTTGTTCGAAGAGTTTATAAGAAATTACGGATATTACGCTGTGTTTGTATTCGCGTGTATCGAAGGAGAAATAGCTGTATTAACAGCTGGAGTTCTGTGTAAACAGGGTTTTATGTCGCTACAATTGGTGATGCTTTTTGCATTTCTTGGAACATTGGCCACGGAACAATGTTTGTTTTTTGTAGGCAGAATTTACGGAACTAAGCTGCTGGAAAAATATCCCAAACTTGCGAAAAAATCCATCAGGGTAATCGAATTTTTGAGAAAGTATGACTCCGCCTTTATATTTGGATCGCGATTTATATATGGAATCAGAAATATTAGCCCAATTGTTATAGGAATAGCCAGAATCACACCATTTAAATTTTCGACCTTAAATATTCCGGCGGCGCTAATTTGGTCGGTGATTATAGCGGGGAGCGGATACGTTTTCACAGATGTTTTGGAATATGCCCAAGAAAATATAAAATATTTTCAAATAGGCGTTCTGGCAATTTTGTGTATCGCCTTATTAGACTTGCTACGGAAACGCAGAAAATAAAAGACCTGAACTAATTAAAGATCATTGCAACGCTTTTAAGATACGTGTCGTTAATAATATATACTTATTGTAATCATAAAAAATTATGACATCAAATTGGCGATACTATTATAGATTGACGTATATCTGCTTCCTATCATTTTATATCCACCGATCAGAGCGACGCTAAGCAAAGACGCTATTAAAGCATATTCAATTGCCGTTGCTCCTTTCGAAGATTTTATTGATCTAGATCTATTACGAAAAAATCTGCTTACCATCTATCACCATGCATGCTATTTCCAAAGATTCTACTATACACTATGTAAATATAACGTTAACATACATAAAGATAAACCATGTAATTTTACCTTTTTTTGTTGTATCGTCTGTTAAATGGTCGGAGCAGTATAATGGAAATATTTTTAGATACGGTCAATGTAAGCGAAGTTAGCTTATATAGGGACTTTATAGATGGAGTTACGACGAATCCGAGTATGATCGTCAAAAGCGGTCTTGTGGATTATAAAGCGTCCATCAAAAAGATCTGTCAGTTAGTTTCAGGTCCTGTCAGCGTGGAAGTTATATCGGATAAATACGATGATATGTTAGAAGAAGGCAAACAAATTACAAAAATCCATAATAATATTTGCGTTAAATTACCGTGCACATTTGATGGGCTGCAAGTTTGTAAAAAGCTATCGTCAAGCGGAGTTTCCACAAATTTAACTCTTTGTTTTTCTCCAGCGCAGGCGTTACTCGCCGCCAAATGTGGAGCGACTTACGTTTCTCCATTTGTTGGTCGTTTGGATGATATTGGTCATGATGGAATGTCTTTGGTCGAAGAAATTATAGATATTTTTGAGGTACATGGATATGAAACGAGAGTGCTTGTTGCTTCGGTAAGGAATCTTCAGCATGTAATTCAAGCGGCAATGCTTGGTGCCGGGGCGATAACAGTACCTTCGCAAATTCTTAAACAATGCTTTGATCATCCGCTAACAATCAAGGGATTGGAAAATTTCACAAAAGATTGGAAAAAAAGAAAATAATGTCCCTGTCTAAACTGTTTTATAATCGCCCATGCATTTTTTTATAAAGAGTTACGGTTGCCAGATGAATTCCTACGATTCCCAGAGGATATCTGATACTTTCATGGGATCTGGGCATAAAATTGCTAAATCTATCAACGAAGCAGATGTTGTCGTATTAAATACATGCAGTATTAGAGAAAAAGCCGACGAAAAAATATTTTCTGATCTTGGGCGTTTAAAATCCATCAAAGAAAGATCTTCCGGAAATTTTATCATTGTAGTTGTCGGATGTATGGCACAGCTTAGATCTCAGGATATCCTCAAACGAGCTCCCTACGTGGACGCAATACTTGGCCCGCAAAACATACAGCAAATTAATGCAATCGTCGATGATTTGATTAAAAACAAAGTTCTGGACACCATTGTATTTACTTCTATGAACGTTGAAGATAAATTTGCGCAACTTCGCAATAAAATTTCCAGCAGAAACGTTTCAGAATTTCTAACAATCCAGGAAGGATGCAACAATTTCTGCACTTATTGCGTGGTGCCCAATACGAGAGGACGAGAATTTTCGCGAAATGTTTCGGATATTATTAATGAGGCTAAAAATCTTATATCTTTAGGAGTTAAAGAAATTACCCTGCTGGGTCAAAACGTTAATTCGTACAGTGGAAAAAGTCTAGATGGAGGAACATGTAACCTGGCCCATTTACTTTTTGAATTAGCAAATATCCACGGACTAAAACGGCTACGATACACGACTTCTCATCCAAAAGATGTAGATTACAGCATCGCAAAAGCGCATAAAGAAATAGAAATTTTGACGCCGTTTGTACATCTTCCAGTACAATCTGGTTCTAACAACGTACTGAAAAAAATGAATCGCAAATATACTAGAGAGGAATATTTTAAGTGTATTGATATGCTGCGTGAGCACCGTACGGATATGGCTTTTTCGTCCGATTTTATCGTCGGATTTCCTGGAGAAACAGACGATGATTTCCAACAGACCCTCGAACTAATAAAAAAGGTTAACTACGCTCAATCCTATTCGTTTAAGTACAACCCTAGACCTAATACGGCGGCGGCTCTAATGGATAACCAAATATCTGAAGATGTTAAATCCGAAAGATTGCGAATTCTTCAGGATTTATTGAACGATCAGCAATCAAAATTTAATCAAAATTCCGTGGGACATCGGTTTCAGGTGCTATTTGTAAAAAGCGGAAAACATGAAAAACAGTTTGTGGGACGTAATGAGTATTCACAAGCGGTATCTGTTCGCGCTAATAATATATCCATAGGAGATATTGCAAACGTAAAAATTACTGAAACAGCTTCTCACAGTTTAATAGGTGCAATTGAGCTATGAATTTAGAAATCTCGGTTGAATTCAATGCCTGGAATAAAAAAGAAATCAAGTCCATTGTTAATGAATGCGCCTACGCTGTTTTTTCTGAAATTAAATTGAATGATAACAATGTTGAGATATGTTTTTTATTCACTGATAATGACGAAATTCGCACTTTAAATAAAACCTATAGAGGAATTAATAAGCCAACAAATGTGCTGGCGTTTCCAGCAAATCTTCCAACGGGAAAAAACGACGAGTATCATATTCGTATTTTAGGAAGTATCGCATTAGCATTTGAAACGATAGAACAAGAGTCGATTAATCAGGGGAAGTCCATTCAAAATCATATGAAACATTTAATTGTGCATGGTTTACTGCATTTGCTTGGATACAACCACTTGGAAACGCGTGAAACCGAGCAAATGGAGGCATTAGAAATGAAAATTCTTAAAAAATTAAATGTAGAAAACCCGTATAAGTAGGAAGAATATCATGGTTTCAAAAATTAGAAGTTATTTATCAAAATTGTTTAAAAAAGAAGAAGACGTTCCCCTTATAGATAGACTAGAAGACCTCATCGAATCCGATTCGGAATCGAACAGCGAGATAAACGCAGATGACACCAGTGAACTTGCTTTAGTTTCAAATGTCCTCGGACTTAAAGATCTTACGGCGGAGGATATAATGGTTCCCAGAGCAGATATTGTGGGAGCGAGAATTGACGCTTCTCTTGACGAGTTCATAGAAATTTTTTCGCAAAATAATTTTTCGCAAATTCCTATTTATAAAGACACGCTGGACAATGTTGTTGGAGTGGTAAGAGTTAGAGATTTTCTCCCCTACGTTAACAATCCCGAATCATTTAATATAGAGTCTCTCCTTAAGGACGTAATTTACGTCGTTCCGAGCATTCAATTGCTAGAATTATTGGTCGAAATTCGTGCCTCCGTCAATCATATGGCCCTTGTGGTGGATGAATTTGGAGGTATAGATGGGCTTGTTACGCTGCATGACGTCGTGTCTGAAATAGTCGGCGAAATTCAGCAAAATCAAAGCATTTTTCCCCAGATAATTACCAAGCAGGATGGATCAATTATCGCCGACGCCAAAACACCCATTTGTAAATGCGAAAATCTGCTAAATATAAAATTGTTAAAACCCTTAATGAAAGACGCAAATGAAGAACCCGATATAGAAACTCTGGGAGGTCTATCCATGCTCCTTGCCGGAAGAATGCCAACGCGAGGAGAGACTCTTGTTCATCCGTCAGGCGTTGAATTCGATATAGTCGAAGCGGATCCGCGAAGAGTTAAAAGAATTCTTATCCGTAGGTCTGTAACTATATAAATTCCGGAACCAGGATCCATATTAGCATGTAAATATCACAATATTAAATCTATCGATGATACCATTTGTCATGTCTTTTCATAATAAATCGTGCCTAAAGAGACAATAATAAATTATTCATAGATTTGTATAGTCTCTCCTTGAATGAGGTGGCCCATCATGTTATACATAACCCGTGTTGACGCGGGGTGGAGCAGTCTGGTGGCTCGTCAGGCTCATAACCTGAAGGTCGGAGGTTCAAATCCTCCCCCCGCAACCATTTGAAAAATTAACAAAAAAGCGAATTCAGTCTTAATCTATGCGTTTTTGTATTCTGATACTTCGCATTCAAATTTATCGCGCCGATCCTTTAATGTTTCTCCATCATAGGTAAACCATAGCGCGCCCTGTGTGCTCACCCAGTTAAATCCGTGTTCTTTTATTAATTCGAGAGCCAAAGAACTTAAATAATAGGTTTTACCTTCATATTCAACCTGCCTGTCACTGATAACTCTGCATTGCTTTGTTTTATCCTCAGTAAAAACAAGTTCTGCCCCAATCGGAATATCAATTGCCTTGAAATTCAAAGCACTGCGCCTTACTATCCTTCGCGCTTCATTATCTGCTGCCAATTTTTCTTCAGTGGAAGTTGTTTTACTCAATTCGCTTTTTACAAATCCACTTTGATCCGATATTTTATATGCATTCAGTAAAGCAATTCCACAACAACATGCAATACCTGGCGGACAGAGCGAGATTCGAACTCGCGAAGGAGTTACCCCCTTGCCGGTTTTCAAGACCGGTGCCTTCAACCACTCGACCATCTGTCCGCAAAACTTAATATTCGTTCCCTTCTTTCCATACGAACAAAGCAACTGCCGTTGCCGCCGCAAATCCGATAAATAAAAATGAAGGAACGGCTATATCCCCATAGTGTTTTATCAGACCGGTTGCCCACGTTGGAGCATAGGCGCCGAAGGCAGCCATTGCGAAGTTATGAGCGATGGAAACGCCGGCTAATCTTACCTTTGTTGGAAATATTGAACAAATTGCCGCCGGTATAGGTCCATAGTACACGGCAAATAAGAATATGATGCACAGCTCTCCGATAAATGCGCTGGCAAAGGTGCGGTTCCCCATGTACAGAAACAACGGATAGACAAGGATGGCAAGAGCTACCGACGCGATTAGCATTTGCTTGCGTTTTCCGACACGGTCGGCTAACCATCCGCCGAATAATATCGACAATGATAACAACACCATATTTATCGATTGAATTATTAGGGCATTATGGCGTCCTATGTTAAGAATGGTCTCGAAATATGTGGTAAAGAATATTGCTATAAGGAAGTATCCAGCGGCGGTTAATGCATCGATAATCGTCACTAATATCAGCCCTTTCCAGTGATTTTTCAGAAGGTTACCGAGAAAATTTTCATTGGATTTTTTACCTTTTTCAACTTTCAATTGATCGGTAAATTCCTTTGGATCTTCCAGTTTGTGTCTTACGTAGTCAGCGATAAACTTTCCGATAAAACTGATAATGAATGGTATTCTCCAGCCGAAACTTTCTAGCTGTTGAGCATCGAATATTCTATCCATGCAGCTGGCCACGAAAGCCCCTAATACAAATCCACTTACCAGGCTGAACGGAGCCCACGCTGAGTAGGTAGATTTTTTGTTTTCTTCAGAATGTTCATACAAAAACACTATTGTACCGGTAAATCCGCCACCGAGAGCAAGTCCTTGAGCGATTCTGACAATCGTTAATAGAATTCCGGCCCAACTGCCGACGACTTCATATGTCGGCAACAAACCCATAAGAGCAGTAGAGATAACCATCATATAAATGGATATTACAAGAGTTTTTTTACGTCCGAATTTGTCCCCTATGTATCCAAATATGATTGCCCCAATCGGTCTGGCGATCAATCCAGACGCAAAGGCCCCGAAGGATGCTATTATTTGCTGAAATGGGTCTCCGGATGGAAAGAACAGTCTGCCTATTATTGTTGCAAAAAAACCGTATACGGCAAAGTCATACCACTCAAGA
>JAISQI010000045.1 GCA_031274295.1 Holosporaceae bacterium | reverse complement strand
TACGAACCCATACAGAAGAGCATTGGAAATGAATCGCCAATAATACCGTTGAAGCAAGCTTTCTCCCAAAATTTAAAGCAGGGGTATTTTATTACCTCGCAGATGATGGTTCAGCTTTCCGATAGTAGGGCGAGGGGAGCTCTATACTTAATATTAATAGAGCTTGTGAAAAGCGGATGCGTTATCAATCTTATTGAGGATTTATCAATTGATTCTGAAGGACACGAAACTCCCCGCCAGAAAGGAATGGTTGATTGCGTGAAGGTTATCTTTACGCCATTGGGAAGTAAAATATCCCAAAATGTGTACTACGTGAGAGCGAATCTTTGTAATGACAATGGGAAGCTGCCGCATGTTATAAACTTTGTAAAACGCTTTTCCTTTGCGACGTTCATAAAAAGCGCTTCCTATGTTCTACATGATAAAACTGCTTCTCAGATAAGAGATTTTATTCTTGAAAATACTAAGGTGGTGCTGCAGGATGATACGGGGATTCCGTTTCGTTACTTTGATGCTAAGTGGGAGAAAAATATCTTCGGTATGTACACGCAGCCCACGCTTCTAGTGTTTAAAGCGTATAAGCAGCAGAATTTAAGCAATTACTACGCGACTCATAATCCCCTAAGTATCGGGTTCAAAATTGGGTACGGTTTTAACAAGGAGCGTCCCAATTTATTATTGGCCATTCCTACATACCGAGAGATTATTCAGCAAATGCAAAATCTAAGGCAAGACGTTGTTGCAACGGAGTGTCCGTGTAAAAATAAAAAAGTTGCGCCAGCAGAAGGGAGTTCTAAGATTGAAACAATAAGTGCGTCCCCTCAACAAATAAACACCCTGCCGCCCAAACAAAATAAAATAAGCGACGACTACAAAAAAGCGCTTACGGAACTGTTATCTTTTTAAGAACTTCGCCACTTTTTCTTTTTTATCGTTGGTGGAAAATAGCGATCTAAACATCAGTCGCTCATTTTTTATTCCTTGATTTAGAGTAGAGTTTTGAGAAAGTCTAATGGAATCTTTGATCATTTTTAGACTTGGAAGAGACTTTTGGGAAATTTTTAGTGCGAATTCCATCGTTTTTTGCATTAATTCGTCATCGTTAACCACCAAAGACACTATTTTTAGCTCCTTTGCTCTCTGGGACGATAACAAATCTCCTGTCATGATGATTTCACTGGTCAACTTTGGACCAATTATTCTTGGAAGCAATTGAGCTCCTCCCATTCCAGGCATGAGTCCGAGATTAACTTCCGGAAATCCAAATTTAGCATTCTCCGTCGCAATAATAATATCGCACATCAATGCCAATTCAAAGCCTCCTCCAATCGCATATCCTGAGACTGCGGCTATCACTGGGATTTTTACATTAAAAATGCATTCCCATCTGTAATCGATGAAATTGTTTAGGCAGGCGCTTTCGCTGGAGTGATTCTTTATTTCAGAAATATCTACGCCGGTGGAAAAGGCCTTTTTACAACCGGTGATTATTAGCACTTTTGCCCGTAAATCTATGTCACAAATCTTTTCGTTAATTTCCTTCATAAAATTGGAAGATAACGCGTTTAATTTGGAAGGGTTGTTTAGGGTGAGAATAGCGATGGAATTATCAATGGATAAATTAATCGATGTACTTTGTTCCACGTTTTGCCTTAATCCTTTCTTCGATTGCTTCGATTTTTTGACTAATTGTTTCCTTGGTCATTTTTATGCCGACTTTTTTAAAATCTGATAAAATCCTATCGATCATTTTTCTATCATTGGGAACGGTCAGGTAGGACAAAATAATGCTTCGGATGTATTTGTTTAGGGCGTGGTCTTTATATCCTAATCTTCCTCCTGCCCATTTTGCGAGGATTTTATTACGACGAGCGGTGATGAAAAATCTAGATTGCAGTAGATTTAATAGCTTTGTTTCATAAGATGATTTACCAAAAGAAAACATAGATATTTTACACTCCACACACTGCCAAACTCATATTTCTCAGAATATTATAAATTTGATGGAAAACAAAATTGTTTTTGTTATTCGCGATGTAAAAATTAACATTAGTTAATCGGCGATTATGTGGCTAACGTATTTTTAACTAATTCTTCACGAAATCACTACGAACGCGCATAAAAAATAAATGATTAACGTAATTTTTACTAAGTTTGAATAATTATACCAAGCAAAGACATGGGGATATGTTTTGTTGGTGTGGGCAATATTGGGCATAATTTTATTCATAATCTGCATGGGGGATTTTCTATTTTTTAGAATAGAAAACGAGTATGTATTAGCGCTCATGGTTTTGTATTTAATTTCATATGTAAGTGGAGTGTCCGGCAATAATTTTTTATACGGATTCACCATAGCAGTTGTGACTTTTGCGGTTACTCTGGTTCTTAATTACTTCAATTTGATAGGTGGGGGGGATGTAAAATTACTGTTTCCGGTGATTTTATTTTCCGAGAACGATTTATCTACTTTTTTATGGGGAATATCCGTTGGCGGGGCATTTTTGGCGATGGTTTATTTATTTTTCAGTCGGCAAATCTTCTTTATAAGAAGGAGTTTGATAGGTTTTTTATATATTTTAAATAAAAAACAAAATAAATCGCGTTTGTTAAGTTTTGTTTTACTTTCGTTGAGTAGGATCGATAAAAAGATCATTGCGTTGAGAAAATATAGATTTAATGCAATGAGGCAAGAAATACCGTATGGGATAGCAATAGCTTGCGGTGGTTTTTGTGTGATTTTTGAAAATTTGGTAACCAGGTGGTGATATGAATGGTAGAAGAGACGTACTTCCTATAATAATAGCTTCCGGAATAGCACTTGTTGTTACAGGGGTGGTGAAATTTCTTATGCCGGAAAAGAATGTAGTTCCCAGTCAGGAGAAAAAGTCAACGCAGGAACTTTCTCTCCCCAATATTCCGTTGATGGTGAAAGATGAACAAGAGAAACAAAAACAAAAACAAGAAAATCAGGTTGTCGTCACCGCCAAAGACATAAAAAAAGACGAAAAGATCTTGCTTGACAGCATAACATGGAAAAAGTGGCCCCAGGATGCAATGCAGCCTTATTTCATTGCAAAAGACGTGAGCGGCAAGCCGTTAAACAACAAAGCGGATTATGATAATGCTCTAAAAATGTGGGCAGTGGCCGATATTCCAGCCGGAGTTCCGTTGACCATACGTATGCTTGTCGGTGAGAATCCAAAAAAGAAAGTAGCATTAGACAAACAAATGGGGAAATCACAAAAGAAAAAGATAGTGGAAAAGAAAGACTTTTCCATTAGAAAGGGCATGCGAGCGATTACATTCTCCATCGATCAGCGGTCGGCGAGCTCTTCGGATATGCTGCGTCCCGGAGATCTAGTAGATGTCCTTATAATTGAACAACAGCGCGACGATAAGTCGAAGATTTACAAATACAAAGCGCTAAAAATATTAGCGATCGATGGAATGGTAGCTAGCCAGAAAAAAGAAAGCGAAAAAGATGAAAGCACTATGTTGGCTGGATTAAACTCCGTCAGCGGATTGTTATTTCCTAAGAATGTGACTCTTGAAATTAGAGAAGACACAGTTGAAGAGATGCTTAGACGCGCCGGAAACAACGGGGTTATTTTGTCACTGCGCAGTCAGACTGAAAAAGCCAGAGAATCCGACGAACAACTCGTTGAGCAGGAAATGGATGAAAGGAATCTAACATCGTTGATGAGAAACATGAGCGCCATAGGTGGTGGCAGCAATTCTGCAACCGCATTAGTTGAGTCGCAAAAGCAGAAAGAGTCTGAAGAAAGAAGTTTGTCGATGATTATGAAAAACATGAGTTCTGTCGGCAGTAGCAGCGCTGTTTTAATAAAATCAGAGGCTGAAAAATCAGAAAGAGTCTCCAAAGGCGCTCGAGGTGGGAAGTATGAAATCGTTAGCGGGAAAGTGGTTGAAGACAACGATAAACCGGAAAAACAGTCGGCCATCATATACAGGAAATTAAAGGCAGATGAAGTGAAGTTCGACGAGGATGGAAGAAAAACAGAAAGTAGTAGTGGTGGTGGTGCTGGGTCACAGAGTAAATAGGTTCGACATTGGATCTGATTGTGTGGAGAATGTGGTATGAAAAAAAAGAGTTTTGTTTTTATAGGATTAGCATTTTTATCTAGTTTTATTTATGGTGATTCTACCAGCGCGGTGGTAAAAAAAACGCAACAACGTTCCGATAGTCAAGCTAATAAAGTCCAGGAAGTAGATACCGTCCCGGACGAAAAGGCGATTTTGAAAAATGCACAAACAATAGAGCATGCCAATATTCCAGGTAATAATCACAGTGGTGAAATTAAAGAAATTGAAGTCAATTCTGTAAATTTCATCAAGTTAAATGGAAAAGCAAATGAGATTTTCATTCCTAATCCCGAGGTTGCCGATGTCGACATGTTGAGCGATAGCTCTTTATATTTAACGGGGCTAACGCCCGGGACTACTTCTCTTGTTGTACACGATAAACGCGGCAATACAATTTTAAACTATCAGGTGAGGGTAACGTATCCGCTCAAGGAAATAAAAAAAGCCATTGTGGAGATGTATCCCGAAGCCGATGTGGAAATAGTTTCAGTCGATAAATCGGTAATTTTAAGAGGGAAGGTCGCGTCTCCAGAAATAGCGGCAGATGTTCAAGATATTGTGGGACGTTTTATTGAAAACACGAAGATAATAAACAAATTGTCCATTGAAACAGCCACCCAGGTTATGCTGAAAGTAAAAATAGCGGAAGTTTCAAGGACTTTGACCAAAAGCATGGGAATAAATTGGAGAGCTCTTTCCCATGGTCAGACTAATAATGCAGTGCACTATGGATTTATTTCCGGAGATGCAAGTGCTTTTCCGGTGTTTACCAAAGATTTAGATGAACTTGCTGTCCAACTAACGGAGGAAAATAAGATACTTGGGAAAACCCTTTCCGGTGGTCGATGGTTGGTGCATGCCGGGGGTGGTAATTCGCTATCTGCTCTGATAGAGGCTCTTGCCAGCGAGTCTTTTGCTTCAGTTTTAGCGGAACCGACTTTAATTGCGCTTTCCGGCGAGACTGCGAAGTTCAAATCCGGTGGTGAAGTAGGATATGAAGTTAAGCAAACAGGAAATGACGCCACCACTACAGAATTTAAATCATGGGGAACCGAACTGGAGTTTACTCCGACGGTTTTGTCTGAAGATAGGATCAGAATTAAAGTTAAACCGACGGTCAGCACAGTAACTGTGGAAAACAGTACCAAGGGTATTCCTTCTCTTACGACAAAAGAAACAACAACGACGGTTGAATTGGGAAGTGGACAAAGTCTAGCAATTGCTGGATTACTGCAGACGACCAAAAATTCGGCATCTTCCGAGACGCCGTTTTTAGCGGATATACCGCTCATTGGAACGCTCTTTAGAAATTCAAATGTCAGTACCAGCGAGAAGGAACTGATAATCATTATTACGCCTTACGTTGTGAAGCCGTCATCTACGCAACTTAAAACTCCAAATGATATGATTCCAAGAATGTACTCACCGATGGAATCTATTTTGGCGCGGAAATTCCATAAAAATAATAAGAAACATAGCACAAAAGATATAAGAAAAGGTCATAGCGCAGGCTTTTCACTTGTGTAACGGGAGGAATTAATATGATAAAAACAAGGCGTTTGGCAAATTTCATAGTGATGATGCTACTCCTGCCGGGGTGTGAAAAACAGTACCTGGCGGATGACGGATATATACCTGAAGTAGTTGAAATTAACGCTCAAGAAAATAGAAAAGTCCACTTTTTTAAAAGTTCAGCGGATTTCGATTTGCAGCACACTACTATCGCAGACATTGAAAAGCTTTTAAAAACCGTAAGAAGCGAAGGTCTAGATAACATAGGATTTATGCTAATTTCCAATGGGCCAATTCTCATGGAAAATCAGAAAAGAGCAAAAAAACAAATTCGTCAATTAATGTATAAACACGGCTTTATAAACAGCCGAATTGTGGATTTGGGAATATGCGTTCACAAAAAAGCGAGAGTGGGTATTAGGATAGATGTTCTTAGGTATGATGTACAGGAAGTCGATTGTAATCCATGGTCTGAATACGTGGGAGACATTGACACCAATAAACATCTACCCAAGCATGGAACAGCAATAGCCTACAATACTATAGAAATGATAGCCAATAAAGCAGATTTCGTGGCTCCCAGGAAATATAAGGGGAGTGACGCTAAATCAGCAATCGCCGCTATTGGAGCAAGTTCCGGGTCAGGAAGTGCCGGTACCAGTAGTAGTGGAGCAAAGTAAGAGGAGATAAATTATGGAGAAGACTAATTCAGCGGATTTACCTCATAACTTAGTTGGATTTGTGAACGATCCAGTATCTCAACAGATAATCGCCAATGTTATAAGCAGTACGAACATGGCATATTCGGAATCGTTTCAGGGATCCGTCTCTGACGTTATTGAATTTTTAAAAAATAATAGAACTCCAAGAGTTTTAGTGGTTGATATTTCTGATTCTGAATTGCCTTTGGGAGATATCGCCAAAATAAAGGAACATGGCACTCCCAATCTAAATATTATAGCGGTTGGAAGCAGAAATGACGTCGGCCTATTCCGCGACCTGAAAAAAATGGACATTTACGATTATTTAGTAAAGCCACTAAGCAATGATCTTTTTTCTCGTACAATTGAATCAGTTAATGCCATAAACAGTGAATATGTCATTAAAACCGGGAAAATGATACAGTTTATCAGTTCGGTAGGTGGAGCCGGAGCGACAACCATTGCCACCAATATTGGGTGGATTTTAGCAAATCGTCATTTTAAACGTGCGGTTGTGATGGATATGGATTTTCTGTACGGCACAGCCAACTTGCTGCTCGATATTAAAACGGAGAGAAGTTATTTAGATCTTCTAGAATCTTCAGATAGAGTGGATGATTATTTCGCGGAAACAATTTTAAAGAAACACGGCCAAAGATTATATTATCTCGGCGGATTGGTCGATTTGATGAGGGGCGTCAGTGTAGATCTTGAAGCATTTGAAGCGTTGATGGATTTAATCAAAAAACAATTCAACTACCTGCTGGTGGATGTGCAACGCGAGATTAACGATATAAACAAAATATGCATGAGTAAGGCAGATAGTTTTGTGATCGTTACGGAGATGAGCGTTGCGTCTGCAAGTAATACGGCACGAATGCTCGAGTTCTTACATTCATATCAAGCTGGAAAAAACATCATTATAGTTGCCAATAAGGTGGGGTTATCCAATAGAGGGGCTTTAGCGAAAGAGTTGTTTGAAAAAGTCATTGAAAGAAAAATAGACTATCTTATGCCGCTCGACGAAAGCGTCACGCTTGCCGCGGCCAATATAGGACAACCGCTTGTTACTTCTAGCAGTCCGTTAACGGATATATTAGAAAGCATAACGGACGATATTCTCGGGAAAAAGGAAAGCGAGAACATAGCTAAGGAATTGCTAGCAAAAGAAGGATGGACATTTGACAGAGTTAAACAAATGGCCTTCGATATGTTTGGCAAGATGATGTCCAAATTAAAATAAATATAGTGGTGAAAAGCAATGGCGCTTGAAGATAATGTTAACCCTAATGATGCTGCGATAGCTGAAGAATCTCCGTTATTAACCGTATTCAGAAAAGAAGCGTATGAAACGATGCTAAGCAGAATCAACTTGGCTTCGGCCTTTAAGTTGACTCCGCAAGAATTGCTCCTTGAAATGGAAAATTTCGTATTCGATTTTGCCCAGGAAAGACGAGCACAGATCACGAAACGAGAACAAATTGGAATTGCTAGAGAACTTGTCGACGATATGATCGGTCTTGGACCGCTGGAAACGTTGCTAGACGATGATAGTATATCTGATATTGTCGTAAATGGACCGCACCAAATTTATGTGGAACAAAAAGGTATAATGCGACTGGTTCCGGTAAAATTTAGAGATGATTCTCACCTGTTACAAATTGCCCAGAGAATTGCCCACCGTGTCGGAAGGCGCGTTGACACATCGAGCCCTCTCTGCGATGCTCGTCTTCCTGATGGAAGTCGTGTAAACATTGTTGCTCCTCCCATTGCCCTTGATGGAACCTCAATTTCGATTCGTAAATTCTCTAAAAAAGCTATCGATCTTCACGGATTAGCAGCGCATGGGAGCTTAACCGAAGAAATGGTGAAAGTTTTGCAGATAGCGTCAACCTGTGGTCTAAATGTTATTGTTTCTGGCGGTACAGGTTCGGGCAAAACGACTTTGTTGAACGCATTGTCTCAATTAATTGATCCTCGTGAACGTATTGTGACGTGCGAGGACGCTGCAGAGTTAAAACTACAACAGCCGCATGTCGTCAGATTGGAGAGTCGTCCTCCCAATATTGAAGGAAAGGGAGAAGTTACAATTCGCGATCTTGTGAGAAATGCGCTCCGTATGCGTCCAGATCGTATAGTTATAGGAGAGGTTCGCGGTTCTGAATGTATAGACATGTTACAAGCAATGAATACAGGTCATGACGGTTCCATGTCGACAATTCACGCAAACAGAGCTAGGGAAGCGTTTATTCGTTTGGAAAACATGGTTGCCATGTCGGGTTTTGATCTTCCAAGTGAAATAGTAAGAGCGCAAATTGCAGGAGCTATTAATATCGTTGTTCAAACTGAACGTTTACACGACGGTTCGAGAAAAATTACAGAAATCGTTGAAGTTACTGGTGTCAACGAAAGAGGAGATATAGGTTATCAACATTTATTCAAATTTGTCCCACTGGGTGAAACACCGGAGCATACAGTTTTTGGTAGATTTGAGGCCGGCACCGACAGTCCTATGTTTCTAGAAAAAGCGATTATTTATGGCTTAGATAAAGAATTATTGGAGGTTATGAAAACAGCTATGGAACGAAATACGGGTGGAGATTCTGAATATGAATCAAGTTATTGATAGCGTATTTACTTACGTTTTGGCTTTTTTCTGTTTTTTTATAACCTACGGATTTTTTCACACTTCCGAAGTAACTGATGATAATAAAAAAACGCTCAAAGAAAAAATTGATGCGTTAATCACACAGCACGACAAATTGTTAGAGGCAACCAGCACAAGGGATTCTACCTTTGCGAAAATAGAACAAGAATACGGCGTGTCCGCAGAAACGAAGCACGGCTTGGTAGATAAAATAGCGCTTATTATGAAAAAAGCTGGTATAACGGATATTTCCACCTATAGTTTTATAATATTGTGTCTTATAGGCGGCGTTATTTTAGCTTCTATAATTACCTATTTCAATTTTTTAAACAAAGTTATAGGAAGTATCGTCGGTATGTGCGTGGGAGCTTACCTTATGTATACTTTTTTAGCCTCAAGAGCGGCCAAAAAGAGGATGCAGTTTTTACAATTGTTTCCGGATGCAATAGACATGATGATAAGAGGCGTTAAAGCAGGTTTAACAGTCGGACGCATCATGAAATTAGTTAGCATGGAATCGAAAGAGCCAATTTCTAGTGAATTTAGAACGATCAGCCAGAAATTGGATTTGGGTGTTAAACCGGAAAATGTTCTGGTTGACGCTGCTGAAAAAATAGATCTGGAAGAATTTCGATTTTTAACAGTTGCTCTGGTTCTGCAGATGGAAAATGGAGGCGGATTGGCTGAAATTCTACAAAATCTTTCCGGTATTGTTCGAAAAAGACTCGAGCTTGGACTGAAATTAAAGGCAATGTCAGCTGAAGCAAGAATGTCGGCGATAGTTATAAGTGCCTTACCATTTGTTTTTGCAGGTATTATGGCGCTTGTTAACCCCAATCATCTAAAGGAGTTTATAACGCCCGGATCTGGCCAAACTCTACTGAAGGTAGGAATTACGTTATTTAGTATAGGAACATTTATAATGCTGAAGGCCAGCAAAATAAAGGTATAGAAATGCAACTGGATATAATAAGTTTTTTTATCGCTCTGGTGACATTTTATTTAGCAAAGCCATACGCTGAGTATTGGACAATCAGGCTTATGAGCAGTTTCAGGATCATAGCAAGAATCAACAAAATGTCGCCCAACGCCAGAGATGACAGAGGTGGTCAAATAAGTCGAGAAGAAGAAAGCATAGGATTAAGCTCCGGTGGACCAGTTTTTACTAGTGCCATTTTCAATTTTATAGCCGAGAAAAACAAAGGATTAATCGAGGAAATGCAGCGCCTTTTGCTGAATGCCGGAATGCGCCATAAAGGTGCGTTGGAAGAGTTTATGAAATCCAAATTTATTTCTAGTTTAGCATTATTTCTTATAATGTTGCTTATTTCTTCCACAAATGAAATGTCAATTCCGTTTTCGGGATGCGTTGTTATTTCTTCAGTAATTGCAGTAATTGGGGGGCATAAATTAACAAATATCAATTTGGAAATAGTCTCCAGCAAAAGAAGAGAGTCCATTGAAAATGGAATCCCGGATCTCATCGATTTGCTAGTCATTTGTACAGAATCTGGGCTGGATCTGAATGGAGCTATCAAAAGAATAGCGAGAGAATTAAGAACATCCAATCCGATTTTAGCAGATGAATTGAGTTTGACGGCCATTGAGCTAGAGATGATATCTGATCATCGACAGGCTTTTGAAAATTTGGAAAATAGAACTAACTGTCTGGAGATAAAAACACTATCAAAGACGCTGAGTCAATCGATAGAGTACGGATCTTCATTGACGGTATCATTGAGAGATTTAGCAGTGGAATCGAGGCAAAAAAGAATGCTTAGCGCTGAATCTAGAGCTGCACAAGCTCCGACGCTGATGACGCTGCCGATGATGTTTTTCATTATGCCTTGCTTGTTTATCGTCATGCTGGGTCCAGTTATCATCGGCATGATAAAATCATTCAACAGCTAAATTTTTATGGCGGCGACGTAGAACGATTAGGACGGCGGTATAGAAGAGTGAAACGAGCATAAAATACAGACTCCAGCCAATATTATCCACGACAATTCCGGAAATGCTCATAAAAAATATTCCGCTAATTTCGTGCAGTGCCCAGCATAATGCATACATCGATCCCGTTTGGCATATCGTATAGATGAATGCTATAAAGGCCGAGGTAACGCTTCCACCTGTAAGTGCTTCACAAAAGATAACAAACCACAGAATCTGGGGGACAGCTCCTGTTTTGGCCAGCAGCACGTATAAAAAAAAGGAGGCAGCGTGGCCCAATCCACAATAAATCATCGCTCTGGAAACTCCGATTTTTTTAATAAAATATCCGCCGACTAATCCGCCGATGGCTACTGATATGGCTCCAAATAACTGAACAATGTTTGCTATTTCTAGCTTTGAAAAGCCGATTTCCAATAGAAAAGGTCTGGACATTTTTTGCATCATGAAATCCGCGCTTTTGTATAGCATTAGAATTGATAAGACGTGAATTCCTTCCCTTTTTTTAATCATCTTCAGGAATGGAGTAATTAGGCTTTTCTTTATGGAATTGCTCAAAACCAATGTAAAGCCACCGCTTAGTGTTTCTTCTTTGTGTTGGGGGGGAGATTTTATGAAAAGAATTAAGATCATCAATAGTAACACCGCAATGGCGGCCGATAGATACGCCGTTCTCCAACTGAAAAAATAAGCCAAATGTAAAGTCAGCACTTTGGTGAAAATCATGCCGCATTTGTGACCCAAATTGACCAGACTGGCTACATATCCAAGCTGATTTTTTGTTACGCCGTGGATCTGATATGGATATAGGACAACGCTTTTGCAGCCGTCTCCCAGCGCTGTCAGAGATGCAAAAAATACCAGTTGAGCAATATTTGAACTCGGATTCGAGTAGGCCATCCCAATTATGCCGACAATGAGCATTATGTGGCTAACAATGATCCAACTGCGATTTCTGTCGATTCTTGGGGTCAAATATGGAACGTCATAGTTTTCTACAAGTACTCCCCATATGAATTTCAATGTAAAAGGTAGGTGTAAAAGTGTAAAAAATCCTATTATTGTGTTGGAAATCCCCGAATCCTTCAGCCAAAAATCCAGCACCATGAGTGTTAGCGGAAACGACAACCCGTAGGAAAAACCGATACAACACTTCCGAAAATAATTTAGTAACATTTATATTTCACGTCGTTGAGAGGACATTTTTTTCTTTGCTTATCATATTATGTAGAATTATCAGGCTAGGAACAAATAGAATCGGGATTAGTAGGAAAAAATTAATCCATCCGAGGTAGTCGGCTATTAAGCCTGAAATTGTCCGACATATGGTTCCGCCAAATTCGTAGAACGCCCACAGCAATGCATATTGAGTGGTGGCGTAGTCTTTGTTGCACAGGCTATATAGAAAAGCGATAAATGCCGTTGTGATGGCTCCATTGGTAATGTTCTCAATAAACACGGTCAGGTACAGCGCTATTATGTTATGACCGATATACGCAAGGGCGAGGTAGGCTAAACATCCAATAGCATGAACTATACCTGCCAAGAACATGGCTCTTTTAATTCCGAGCTTTTTTACCCAATATCCTCCTAAAATTCCACCGATGAGCGCCGCGATAGTTCCGAACACCTGCACGACGTTGGCTATATCCAAAATTGAAAAACCAATGTCCAGGTAAAACGGTTTAGCCATTTTTTGAGCAATTCTATCTCCAGCTCTGTAGAGTACGATTAATAGAATTGTCCAAAGCCAGTCTTTACGGCGCATAAATATTTTAAAAGGACATACGAGACATTCAAAAATTGTGACTTTTATCAGATAGATAAATTCAAACCTCGAACGGTTGTTTTTATCGAAAGATTCCAGCATTTTTTCGATGCGATTCATGCCGTTAGTTTTTTTAATTTCCGGTTCTTGGGCACAAAAAATGAAAATCGTACATAGGAAAATAGAGAAAGCCATGGATATATAAGCAAAATTCCAGCCGAAATAATATGCCAAGTACAGCGTGATGCTTTTGGAGAAGAACATTCCGGTTTTGTATCCGAAAACAAAGATTCCCGCGATGGGACCGAACATTTCGGCGTTTGCTTTGTCCAATTGATAGGCATATAAAGACATGTCCTGACATCCATCAGCAAACGCTACGACCGAAACGTAGAACATTAAATTAGCGATACTTGTCTGAGGGGTTGCCGTAGCCATTCCGGCGAGTCCGATGAACAATAGCAATTGACTGGCGATAGCCCAGCCGCGTCGTCTACCAAATGCCTTTGATAGGATTGGGAAATCTGTTTTTTCTATAAATGGAGCCCACAAAAATTTTAGTGCAAATGGCCATTGCAGAAGAGTAAATAATCCTATGATGGTATTTGATACTCCGCACTCTTTCAGCCACAGGTCTAAAACCGTTAATCTCAATAGAAATGGGATTCCACAAGTAAATCCAATGGAAAATCTGGCGCCAATTCCAGCACGAATGTATGTATTTACAAAATCGTCAACGATGGACGCTAATTTCATTACGGCAGTCTACTCATTTTTTTGCGAGTAATCTGGTCCAAATATTTCTTCCTGAGTCTTATGGCCTCAGGAGTAACTTCAACCAACTCGTCATCCTGAATATATGACAATGCCTGCTCCAATAAAATAGTTCTGGGAGGAGATAATTTAATATTATCATCTTTTCCGGAAGCCCGCATATTGGTTAATTGTTTTGTTTTAGTGGGGTTGACGTCCAATTCATTGCTTTTGTTGTGCTCTCCGATTATCATTCCTTCGTAGACTGGGTCTCCGGGGTTTACGAACAAAGTGCCTCTTTCTTCAAGGAAAAATAACGCATAGGGAACGGCGTTTCCAGAAGAATTTGAAACGAGAACGCCCCTGTTTCTACCTTCGATGGGGCCTTTATGCGGTTCATAGCCGCTGAACGAGCGATTCATTATTCCTGTGCCTCGGGTATCCGTCAAAAACTCGCTGTGATACCCTATTAATCCTCTGGTTGGAATAGTAAATTTCAACCTGATCTTTTTGATTCCAGATGGACGCATGTCCAGTAAGGATCCTTTCCTTTGGGTGATTTTTTCTACGATGACTCCGGTGAATTCGTCATCCAGATCGATGTACAGCTCTTCCATAGGTTCCAATTTTTGGCCATTTTCATCTATTTTGTACAGAACGCGGGGACGACTGATAGAAAGCTCGAATCCTTCTCTTCTCATAGTCTCTATTAAGATCCCCAGTTGCAGTTCCCCTCGTCCTGCGACTTCGAAAGAGTCTAATTCGTTGGATTTTTTCAGGGCGATAGAAATGTTTCCTTCGGCTTCCCTTTGTAATCTGTCCCAGATCATACGGGAGGTGAGTTTTTTCCCTTCTTTTCCAGCTAATGGAGAATCATTAATGGAAAATACCACGGATAACGTTGGTGGATCAATGGGTAATGCCTTTATGGGGACAGTAACGTCGACGGAGGCAATTGTATCGGCGACCGTAGCCGTTTGTAGACCCGCAATTGCTACAATATCTCCGCATTCTGCACGATTGATTGATATACGTTTTAGTCCTTCAAACGACAATAGTTTTGTAAGCCGAGCGCGTTCCACTACTTTATTTTCTTCGCGAATGGCGTGTACAGAATTATTAATGGTGGCCGTTCCTTTGAGAATTTTTCCCGTTAAAACTCGTCCCAAATATTGATCATAGTCTAGCATTGTTACCAACATCTGAAAGGGAGCATTTTTATCAATTTCAGGGGAGCTGATATGATTTACTATCGTTTCCAGCAAGGGATTGAGGTCTTTGCGTTCGTCCTGGAGGTTTTTTATCGCCCATCCGTTTCTTCCGGAGGAATAAATAATGGGGAAATCCTGCTGCTTTTCATTTGCGCCAAGAGCAATGAATAGATCAAATACTTCGTCGATCACTTCTTCAGCGCGGGCGTCTGGTTTATCGATTTTGTTCACCACCACGATGGGGTTAAGTCCCAACGCGAGAGCTTTTGTAAGAACGAACTTCGTCTGGGGCATTGGTCCTTCGGAGGCGTCCACCAGGAGTAATACTCCTTCCACCATGCTTAAGATTCGTTCGACTTCTCCTCCAAAGTCCGCATGTCCCGGGGTATCTACTATGTTTAACTTAATATCGTTCCAGATGAAACTTGTGCATTTTGCTAAAATCGTAATGCCGCGCTCCTTCTCCAAATCATTGTAATCCATGGCGCAGTTTTCAATCTGCTGGTTATCCCTGAATAGCCCGCTTTGTTTAAACATTGCATCCACAAGCGTTGTTTTACCATGATCAACATGGGCAATAATGGCGAGATTTCTGAGTTCTCTAGACAAGGCATATACTCCAAGATTCAATAAAAAGGCAATACCATACCATACAACTTATTAATATTACACTACTTTTTGGACGTTCGCATCGGGGCTGTCACTCCTCGGTCATTATGGCGATTGTTGTTGTGGTACGACGACGGCAATAGGTTCAGTTTCTGTCATTGAGGGAAGCCCTGCAGTGGCGTGGGGTTCTCTGATTTCATTAAGTATTTGGTTAATGAGCATTTCTCTTGTACCTAAATTTCCATAAATTTTTGCGACCAAATAATCTAAAGATTGCAACAAGTAATCCCTGTGCTTGTCTTCTGACCATAAAATCGCCTCGGAAAAAAATTTTCTCATTGGCAGGATAACTATAGTAGAAAACATAGATACAACACCGGATGTGTCCTCTCCCTTTTTTCCGTAATAAAACGAGAGAGCCCCAGTGACAATTGGCGCAATGTTCATTACTGCTTCGCTAAAAACAAAACAAGTTCGAATTATAGACATGAGGCCGACTTTGCGAGAAATTGGATGGCCAGTTTCCTCTAATATTTTTATCAGCGTTTCTCTATTTTGATATGGCCGTAATTTATTTTCATCCGGCGTCGTGCATGCTGCTCTATACATTCGCGTGCGGAATTCGTTATTATCATCATTAAGTGGTGTGCGTAAATTTTCCATAGAAAATACACTAAAATACAAGAATGATAGTAATAACGATAGAGATTTTACTTTATTCATTTTATTTTTCCCCTTGTAATTGCAACTCGGCAAGCTTATCGTAAGTTTGCCAGAAGTTAGTTAATTTTTTGTTAAATCGGACGAAATTTTACTCAACGTTTGTCAAACCGGTCGTTGTATTCTTATGAAAATATCAAAAAAGAAAGTTATTTTAAAAAATTAAAGATTTATTTTATTTTTTTATGAACTAATTTGTAAGAAATGTGTTATCCTAAGGCGGGTAGATTTCTTTTTAGGAGATCCACTCCCTTGGGTAGATAAAAAGGCTTTTATGTGTATTGCAGAAAAGCAAAATATCGGACCTTTCTTCCTGGGATCGTCTTTCCAGGCACTCGCTTCCTCTCTCTCAACCCTTCTGGAGAATGTCAATGAAAAGAATCATGTTGTTGATCGCTTCTTTAATAATCTGTGTCTACTCCAAATGCATGGAAAGTACATCTATGCATCCGGAAATGATGACCGACCGTCCGCCGCCATTGTATGATATATTGTATGATATTTTGCCCGAAGATGAAGATAAAAGCTACGTCTTTAGCACTTGTACACAATTAGTTCATAAAGCCTGGCAGATGATCCCCAATAATGCCGAAGAGAAAATAGAAGAGATACAGAGTTCTTTGAATACTTTGGAGAACGAAATAAATAAAAAATATCCATGTTTTTATTTTTTAATTTTTAGGCAAGCGGTGAAACAAGCCAGAAGCAGCGTATCCATTTTGGGCAGCGTTTATAAAGGCGGTGAAATACCTGATAATCTAGCGCATATTTTCGATCCCATCGAATGTCTCAGTCCGGAATGGTTTATGGCCGCACATAATAAAGCTAATGATGATCTACGTGGTATTGCTGAAACTTTGGGTCCATGGTGCAGCAGCTGTCGGGCGTTTAATAATGAAGAAGCAAATGAAAATGAGGGAGCTCCGTTACCTTTAGCAGATTATAACGGCATAAGGTACGATTTTAGAATTGCCAGTCAAGAAGCTATTGCTTTTGATTATTTTCTTCAAAGACAATACGAAAAACTGCCGCGTAAGATCAAGCGCAAGGCATTAAAAAGATCGTCCCGCGAGGCGGTGCAGTGTAAAACCGAACGCAAAACATCGGAAAAATCGGCTCGCCGCAGAAACAAACGGTTACGTAACAAGAAACACAGATAATCCAACCGGGTCTACATTTCAATACTATGAAAAGTTATACTTTCACTTTCTTGATTGTATATCTCAATTTCCCATCCGTTTTCGTTTTTAAAAAATTTGGCGACACAATTTTCTGTGTCATTGGAAACGCCTTTTAGAAGAGAAGCAATCACAGATGGAAGTGTATCTAGGGTTTTCGAAAATGTTTCTCCTCCTTTGTATTCTATGTCAATTTCGAATGTTCCATTGCCAGTATTCTGGACGGTCATATGGTCAATCTCTTTTGTTGCGGAGGGCGTTTTTATGTCGTTGCCGTCACGCGGGGAAACATCCATTCCATACAAATTTAAAGATAAAATAATGTTCGCAACACAGAGTAATTTTTTCATTTTCATAATCTCCACTTAAATAATTAAAAAGACAGCGATACCAATAAAACGGAAACCACATATTGAAACACTAGGGAATCAAAATAATTATACCACAATGCTAAGATTATTTTTATCCAAAGTCAAGTGTATTATATTAAAAGCCAAATTTCTTGTCTTGAGAGGTGGAAGCGGAACATCGAATTGTTTTCGGATAGCTTCTATGTTATAACCTCCGCTGGAGGGTTTCGATGAATAAAGTAGAACGAAACGTCCGTCTAAAAATGAAACCTGGCACTGCCGTTTTGATCATCGTGAGCGTTATGGTTGGATTCATACTGTCTCGTCTTACAACTTCGTTACCCGGGAGATTGGAAAGTGCCAAGCTTAGCGAGAACAATTCCGTTGATGTATCCCCGACAATCGAGAAATTGCTCAAAACTCACAAACTTCTGCAACGTTGCAAATCCGACACTCGAGAATTGGATTTCCTTAAAGAGGGAGGGGAATACTTTGCCGACTATAAAAATCCCCGTACTTTGAATGATAAAATAGGGTATATTCTGCAAAATTACTTCCAAAAATCTCCAGTAACGTCGCACATTGGCAATAAGTATCTAGCTAAAAAATATATTGCTCAAAGGGTCGGCAAAGATCATGTGGTCAAATTACTGGCTGTTTGGGATAATCCAAGCGATATAGAATGGAATATTTTACCTGATCGTTTCGTTTTAAAAACCGTGCGCGGTCATTTTGGAAAACAAGTAATACCAGTGAAGGATAAGAGCAAAATTAACGTCGCTGCGATCCTTCAGCAGTTGGAAGAATTCTGCGAAACTCCTGGCATGAAACGAATAACGGAGAAACGCATTATGGCGGAAGAATATCTCGAACCGACGGACGGCACAAAGGCAGTTACAGACTACAAATTCTTTTGTTCTTTCGGGAAGGTCTTCTTTGCCTACTGTCTTGCCGTTGACGACGGCGATACCTGCGATATGTATCGTAAATCTTTTTCTTTCTACTCCGTTCCCGCATGGAAAAGACTACCGATTACACTTGCCAATCACGATGAAAACCTAATTCCCCGGCCGAAGCATCTTTCCCAAATGATTACGCTGGCCGAAAAGTTATCCAAACCTTTTCCGCTGATAAGAATCGATCTATATGAAGTCGGCGACAGAGTCCTTGTGGGCGAAATAACGGAGGATTCGGGCGGCGCCAAGTACATATTTTCTCCTGTAATTTGGGATTTTAAACTCGGCGAAATGATCAACGTTCCAACGTTAGAGGAACTGGAGAAAATAATAGAAAATGATAAAAAAGAATACGGAGAGGAAGAAATAGCAACATCGACGGATGCCTCTACGCCAGAGTCATATATCTGCCTGCAAAAAGTTTAATGATTCCGGCAAGACAGCTGCCACAATTCGAAAAGCCTAAACGCTTTCTCGCCCATCTCTCGTACAGCTTTTTCATCAAGTCTTGCAAATGCTTTTTTTCCGGCGGAATCATGTAATATTACTGGTTTTTCTCCATAATAATACTTAACTGTATCATTTGCCAATTTCAACAAGGGATATCTTTGTACTAACTGAAAAAATTTCGAAGCGAATTGTGGTTTTTCATATACACCATTAATTGAAGTTAGCGAAAATCTTTTATTTTTATTTATCATTTGATCAACAAGAATAGCAAAAATTTCATTGGTTGTGCCCTTAAAATCAGATTCTTCCATTTGTTTGGACATCACCAAATAATCTAAGAATCTATAGAAATATTCAGTATTTTTAACAAAATTCTGTAATTGATACCGCACAACATTTTCAATTTTCACCTCATAGGTAGAACATAACACACTAACCATTGCGTTATATTTGAAAGGAAGAATTCTCATTTTTTTTGTTTCCAATGCGATTCTCTTCAATACGCTTTCAAGTGCGATTATTTTAGTGGAAAGAAAGTTTTCGCGAATCCACCTCTCATCCTTATCCGACAGTATCATTTTTTCATAAATTCTCTCGGTCAACAAAGCTTCTTTAGCGTCCTTATCGCTTCTTACAAAACCCCAGAAACCGGCAATCATGTCGTTTTCATTTTTATATTTATCTGCCATTATCATTTTCCATGCGGCAATATCACCATCATCAGGGGAACGATCGCCAAATTGTGCAAGCGCAGTTTCGTATAAACTTTTGGAGATTTTTATTTCTTTTCCACTTTCTATAGTCTCCAGGTGTTCCCAGGTCGCTGCTACTTCAGTAGGTGAAGGATCCTTGCTAAGAAATGACGCGAGTCTTAAGTGGGACCCAATCCACTCTGGCTCGACGCCGAAAACAGGAAAATGCGCGAAAGAAGGAGGAAGATCGAACTCAAGAAAGGGTTTAATGGCGTCTAAGAATTTTTCTGCGATCAATTCCGCTGCTCGGCCTTTTATCACATCTTTCAAGAGAGCGCCGGAAGCAAGACTGATTCCAATTCTTTTGAACCTATCGTCTTTTCTTATTTCTTCTAGATTAAAGACGACAATTCCGTCGTCAATCACAAGTAATCCTTTTGATTCCTCTATTTTAGTTGCATTAAAATTAATTCCGCTCACCGGAGTATGCCTATTTATCAGCAATACGTGGTTTACCGCAGCAAAAAAACAACCGGATACATCTTCATTCCATAACTCCGCAATATTTCTAACGACGCAGGTATCGGCGTCCATGAATATGCATTTATCTCGGTCTGGCAGCAATTCGGGAGCGAAAAATTTCACCCATGTGATATTGCCATGACCATCGGGTAAAAATCCGGAAACGCGTCCCATATCAAAATCAAAAAGCCGTAACTCAAATCTTCTCCTTTGGGATAATTTAACAAATCGTTCCCGTTGTTCTTCACTTAAACCGACTCCAACCATATTGACTTCCAACCGATATGGGTTTTCTAGATTGTTTGCGGCTGAACAAATGCTGCGTTCTGCCATGGAAAGGTAGTCGTTATTTCCATCACATACCATAAGAATAGAAATTAAATCCTTACCCATGCCGCGAATTTCATAATTCGTGCAAAATATACAAACAATTAACAGAAAAATCTTTCTCATTTTATAATCTTATCCCTTATTATTTTGCCATATATTATAAATATATTATTTTAATAATCAATATATTGTTTTCAGTTAAGCGGAAAAGTAAAATACTTTGGGATTTGCTGACAATGTTTGTATTTTAAAATAATTCTTCCTAAAGAGAAACGCAGATTTTTCGTGTAACCGAAAATAACATCGTTTGCACAATTTTGTCTAAATTTAAAATATGTCGCAGGTCCAGATAACCTCTAACGTAGTTGTATTTTAGCCACGGCAACAACATCGCGTTTTCTGTTATGTTCCTGTCAAATCTGGCGGAGAGAGCGACTGCCAAAGTGACTCAATTTTTCGTTCAAATTTCAAGACAATAGATTTGAGATTTCTGAAATATGGTACCAATTATGGTACCAAAATATTAACGCTGCTACCGTGACGAGATGTATT
>JAISQI010000027.1 GCA_031274295.1 Holosporaceae bacterium | reverse complement strand
CATGAGTAAAGATTGCATGAATTAACCCTGCTTTTATTTGCGCCTGCGTGAGTTCTCCGTCTTCCGCTTCGATTTTTAAACTATGACTTGCATGCATTGTAGTAGGTAGATAGACCGTTTGATGCGTTTCCATATCTTGAAAACTTATACTTATGGACGAAGCGGCAAGAGCCGCAGCCAGAGTTGAATCTATCGCAGGGTTCATTAATGCGATACCAAACGATAAAAGATCCAAACTTACGCCGCTTTGGTGGACGGAAGTTCTGCTATCTGATGTTTGTGGCAACGCGAAAGTCACAAACGTTTTTGTTTTTATATCGACGTCTTGGCCATGATAAGTTCCGGCAAAGGACGACATTCTTGAGTTATGGAAAACTTGCATTGGACTTATGAAAGTATTTCCGTGAGAAAGTACCTGCTCCTGCGTAATATCCACAGAGCGGCTTCCAAATTGAACGGATGGACCGTTTACATAATGAGATAATGTTTGCAAAAGAGCGAGCGTATTATCTAAGTTCCACGGAGAACTTGAAGTCGCCAATTCTTTCGCTACTTTGTAATCTTCATAGATTTGTATTCCTTTTGCAACGGCACTTATTGCAGAAGTTGTAAGTCCAATCATATTTTTACTACGATAAGAAGAATGCATCCTCTGCAATTGAAGAGTCGGATCAGGAACACTCACTCCTCCACAAATCGAAAATCCACTTTTTTCTTCGTGAATCTCTAGGGAGTGCTTTTCTTCGACAACGGCGTCTTCTTTTACGTCCTTGAGAACTTCAATTTTTGATCCGGAATTAATGATCGTATAACCGAACCTAACGGAAGTCTCTCTTCCATCTACACTAGGCAACGATCTGTAATAGTTGACATGATATCTGGCTGGAACAAGCACATCGTCCCTCTTGGTAACAGATGAAGAAGCTGAACTAAATAAATCCTCATCTTCAGCCCAAGCGTAGTTAAAAAGAGTAATTTTAGCCGGCATATTTACAGTGTGTACGCCGCGATCTTCAAACTCCTCTGCTTCAATAAAAATACCAAAATTTTCAACGTCGTCGCCTTCTTGGATGACTTTACGAGCAACGAAACGGCAATCATCAACGCTTTCTACACCCTCTGCATGGGTATAATGATGTTTGCCGCTTTCCTGCCTTACCCATTTGTTGATAACCGTCTCATGTCGCTGCTTTCCGGCTTTTAAACGAATTACCCACTTGGCCTTCATTTTAGAAGCTCGGTTAAATATGGTTTGTCCTGCAACGCAGGTGATATTATCAGCATCTGCGACGACATGATCTAATGTCATATCTCTATCAGCCTGAAGACTTATCTCTCCGCTTTCTACGAACAAAGTTTTACCACTGGAGGCACGTTTAAAAACTTCAGCTTCTTGTCTGGTTTGTGACGATAATCTCAAAAATAGACGCTGTTGATCGTCAACCATTTTGTAGTATAAACAATCTATATCTGGAATTACTTGAGCTGTTGGATCTAAAGTCGCTTCGTTTCGTGCGATTATTTCTATGAATTTCAATGCGCCGCTTTGTATTTTCGGATGAACTTTGTCATTCAATTGTTCAGCAATAAAAAGAGGAAGAAGGCTTAGCGCTTTGTAGTCTACTTTAGGACGCTTTCCACCCACAAATGGAATGCCGCTATCCAAATGTAATGTTTGAGCTTTGCGTTCTTCTGCGATGTGCCTATGGGAGTCCATCGAGAATCTCTCTAAAGAAAAAGCGGTTACATCGAAGTCTTCGTACATAACAGAAGAAACATCCTGAACAATGGCTTTAGCGGTAGGAGCGCCGACTATGCTTATATTTCTTCCACGAATAACAAGAGCTCCCCTTTGGGGAAGCATAGCAAATGCCATGTTCGACCATAGTATCGATATTATTCCTAACCAAGCGCCTAGTTTTTTCATTATTGCTTACTCCACTTCGAAATCTGCATGAACAAAAATGTGTGGTCTCTGATAATGAACGTCGCCGCCTCTGACAAGCGTTCCCAAAGATCCATGTCTAGTAGTGTTTTCCAATACGGAAGTTGAACTTACGTCTCCGCTAAATAAACCATAGCTCAAAATACTAGAGCCAATATTTTCTGTATGACCGATGAAGGTAGTGTCTCCGCCAAATAACATTGTAGAACCAGGAGACTGTGTGACCCATTCAGCTGTGTAACTATATGCATGCCACGTGCGGCGATTCCATCCCCAACCGGAGCGACCGCTTGCATGAGCGCCGCCTTGTCTGAGATATGCAGGTAAACTGGAGTTTACAATTGTTTCCGCAGTAATTGAGGAAAGGCTTTGCCCGAAAGCGGAAATAGAACCAACCGTATTTTCAAATTTCCTTCCCGCAGTAGCCAAAAAGCTTCCAGTCATTGAAGATATGCTTGAAAAACGATTTAGAGTATCTGTTTCGCTATGAAGTATAATATCTCCGCCAACTATTATGCCAGTGTTTGGATTACTAGAGTAATAGGTTGCAGGACAATAATATTTAAGTCTAGCTCTCCAATTGCTCCAATCATCAACCCATCTCCCGTTATCTCTTACAATAGGTCGAGATATATTGAAGATTTTTCCGGCTTGTGCATCTAGGAATTGCTCCAAGCTAATCATACCGCCGGTATTTCCAAAAATATTGGCATTATGCACTTGCAATCCTCCCGCGCCGAATAAAACGCTTCGATTTTCCCATCTATTCCCGTGCAAGTTCATCAAAAATATCGCATCACCGTAATCGACGTCAGTTTCATTAATAAAGTCATGGCTGAGATCAACATGAAATCTGACGTCTCCACCTTCATGAGTCGGAATCTCAGAAACTAAAGGCATATAATCTAGAAAGAAATCGACGTTACCAACCATATGGAAACTTGTCGGAACTTTTGCTCTGTATGTCTGCTGACGAGCGTCAATGGCGCCGGTTCCGCTTAACTTTTCAACTCGAATTTTAGCGTCTCCATCTTGCAAAACGATAGATCCTTCTACTTGACCGTCATAGTCTTCAATTTCTCCATCTAATTTCAGCTTAGATTGATCACTTTCACCGGAATATCTTGTGACTTTATGTTCCCCAGATTGAAAAGTCACTTCTCCGTGGTTCGATAAACTCCTTGTCTTCGTTTCTCCGGCAAAAGTTGCCGTTCCTGCATTTTGCAAATCTGTAATTTCTGTATCAACTCCTAAAAATTCTCCACGATTAGTCACTGAATCTGCCGTTGTTGAAGAGAATTTACCTGTTCCATCTCCTAAAAGATATGCTCTATTTACGGTGGATTGATCTACTTGAGATTGAGAATGTTCCATCGTTAGTATATCTAGCCGCGTTGCGTCTGTGACTTTAAATCGACTGCTTCCTGTAGCGAAAACTGTGGAAGATCCACCAAGTCCTCTCATTTCAATTTGGCTATCATGAGAGAAAATGAAACTATTCGGAGCGTCTACTCTACCTACCGAAGTGCTACCGCCTGCTTTTGCTGTAAATACAGATTTTTGGGCTAAAGTAATTGCTCCGACTTGCAGTCTCCCACGTAAGCTCTCTACAAATTCTGCTCCTCCTTCTAAGCTATCTATTCTTGCGATAGCTCCATCTTTCGATTGTAGAATCGAAACATTTCCGTTAACTCTGCCGATGTGAGTCTGCCCTGCCAAAACCTTTAAGCCTGCGGTATGAGGAAATACCAATTGACTTATAATAGTTCTTCCAAAGCTTTCAAAATTGCAATTCATTGTAGCTAATTCAGAAACACCGAAAATTCCTCGTTGATAAAAGCTAACCGGATTAAATCCAGAATTTGCTACGGCAACGAGTCTCGATGGAAGAGAAATCGAAAAATGTTCAAATTGCAGCTCGCCTAAGTTTTCTAAACGATTTTCCAGCTCAAAAGACGCAGCTGCGCTTCTAATGCGACCATGTTCTCCGTTTACGAATGAGCTGATTAAAAAAAACGCTTCTCCGGAAAGACTAACAATCTCACCGTTGTTAATGATGCGAGCATGAGATTTTGAGCCATCCAGCCGCAATATTCCTTGAGATGCTAACTGACCGTTTATTGTTATGGAGTTATTACCTTCGAGTCTCTTCAAAGCCATACGGCTATCTTCTGCGAGATTAACTGTTCCATCAATTTGCATAGAACCAAAAATATTTAACAATTTTGTTGCTAAAGTACCTGTAACCTTGAGCAATCCGTCTGTTGTGTCTCTTATATCAGCATAAAAGTCGTTTATACATGATGTGCCAAGAATATTGATGCGGGGAGCTGAAACCTTACATTTAGCTGTCGAAAAAGAGTCAAGAATTATAGGAAGCTCTCTTGAGGATAGCTCAAACTCTCCTATATCTGACGTCCCATTCAGTAAAGTAAATCCATCGGCATTCCAACGAACTTTTGCTATGTCTCCTATGTTCTTCTCTTCTCCAAAATTTAGTAATTCTGTGAAAGTTTTATATCGGACTTCTATTGTTTTCGGCTCTGTACTCATTGATATTCGCATCTGCGGAGGTAAAGCATACGATACGTTTGCCATACAGATTGAAACGATTCCTAACCAAGCACATAATTTTCTATACATGTATCTTCTCCTAAAAATTTAACGCATTCCTTCAATAAGGAAGCTATTGACTTGATCTACTAATCTATTAAAAGCCACTGCCGGGAAAGCAAGCGCCGTAGCCCTTACGATTTGTGAATTACGCTCTTTCGTTTTTTGATCATATGTTTGTTTTCTTCTGTTATATTCCGCTACAGCTCGTGGTCGACAATCTTTCCAATACTTATCACTTCCCCACCAATCATATTGCTCACCGCCCGCCGGCCAATACTCATAAAAATCACTAACGCCCATTTCTAATAGCCAAAGCCTCATCGCAGGATTTACCCAACACTTCCACCCCAAGTGAATCTTACCCCATTCAACTTCCCCGCCTTTTCCAGGGGAATATTCCGACAAAACAGGCATCGCAGGCGGACAAACCGGTTCAGTCATTATTAAAATATCATCTTTATATGTCTTTATTGACGCTAGATCTTCGAGGGTAGCTATTACACCAAGATCAGCTCTGCCAAATAATTCGGAAAACGGGAGGAATCTAGCATATAATTCTTCAACCGTTTTGTGTCGTCCAAATATATCCATCCGCTCTGCGTTTAAAGCCTTAATTCGGATAAAATTTTTATTTGTCGCAGGAACTTGCAATAACATACTGCGTAGAGTTGATTTTTTCTCAGCTTCTTTAGTGGCAGCAATGGCTTCATCCAGCATATGTCGAATAAGTTCGATTTGATGTTCATATGCTTCGCTTAAATGAGTGATTTTTTCGGTACTTCTTTCTACGACGCCGGATAAAATATCAGCATATCTATCCTCTAGACCATGAATTAGTGTTTCTATACCGTCACTATATTTTTCTTCTGCGCGAACAAAGGCCTCTTCTAAAGTCCGTTTCCCATCTTGAATTTCAGTCCTTATGGTTCCTAAATCTCTGGTTAAACGATCCATCGTTCTGCGCAATTGAGATTCTGTCACGAGCTCACTTGTACTTGTTGAATCTACGCGTTCACGAGCTGTCCTCACGTGCTGTTCAGCTTCAACACGTTGTTGATCGAATATTCTTAGCTGCGCTTTCAATCCTTCCAATCCTTCAGTATGAGCTGATAAAAGAGTATCTAATCTCTTCTGCAATATACGGATTTCTTGATCTTTCGCTGCGGTAATCGTTTCTATTTCCAATTGTTTTTGGTGCTGTTGAGCTATTACAAGTTTCATATATCTTTCATTTATTTGCGCTCTGCACGAATTAAACCAAGATTTGGAATTCCCAGTGATACTAATAATCGCTTGCTCAACGGTGGATGTACCAGAGTTTACTCTTGTCATTTCGGATTTAATGTCTTGACTAAATCTTCTTATTTCATCATCGAAATAATTTGCAGCGACTAAAGTGGCGACTGTTGAACTTTGAATATTGCTTGTTGGAATTGTTTGCATACCGTATAGGTTCAAGCATTGTAAAAATATAACTGTTACTAAAGTCTTTTTCATTTTCCATTCTCCTGGTATCAGCATTTTCAAAAATCCATTTATCTGGTCAATCGCTCTATCAAAAATTTCGGATGGAAAAATAGTGGCTTCAGCTTCTCTCTTTCGAGTATCGTACGTGGCTAAAAATAGTTTCTTCATAATATTCTCTTTTTCTTTACTCTTTTTTCCAAACCAAAAGCGTAAACAACTCTGTTCGCATACGCGCTCGGGCCCTCGTACGACACGTGAAATTGCTCGCTTCAACAAAAACTACGGGATTCATCACAAAAACGAAGAACTCTTTTCATAAAGTAATTCTTGAAATGTTATATAGCGACTCTTTGGCTAAAAAACAAGTACAAAAAATAAAAATTTTTTGATTTCTTAAAAAGTTGTGCAATTTAAACAATATCTTACGTCATATAAAATTTATCTATTTGAAAAATAAAGAAATGAGTCTAGAACTGTTTTTAGGCGATTGGAACATAAAATTCCCCTTTAAATAATCCAGACAATGCAAAAGTGCTCGAATAAAATAGTTGACCCAAATACTTTAACAATTGGCCAAATATTAAAAATTAACGATTATTATGGAAAAAGATTGACGTACGCACCGTGAGCCATATACACTTATGGTAGGTGTATCGATGGAGGGTGTTATGAAAAAAATATTATGTGTAGCAGTTGCCGTGATTGGGATGTATGGAGTAAGTGAGGGGATGCAATTTGATTTGGAAAGAACGTTGAATATCCCCGAAATTAAAGCAAGAGACATTCCAGAATATTCAGGTTCTACTCATACTGGTTTTGTTCAGGGGAATACATTTGTTTTTACTTGCGCTGTTGATCTTGGTAAATTGTGTGACGATATTATCGTAGTATTATCAGATGAAAGTAAGTATTCTCCTGATGTGAATGACTTGTTACGCAATGAGAATTTGCTGAAATATGACGATTTTCCCGGTTCTTTAAATTTTATATCTTTATTATATCCATTTTTGCCATCAGAAAAAAGAACAAATATTTCTAAAATAGTACCACAAGTAGAGGAGTTTATACTAAAGCAATACACTGGGCTTTGCACAGAATACAGTGGTTTTATTGAGCTTTCTGAGTTGTTTCTTGTGGAGTCTTTTTTCTTCCGGAGGCTTCAGGCTTTACAGCGTTTTCCAAAATAGATTTTATTCGCAAGGAGTTTTTGCATGATCAATTTTTCGAAAATTTTTGTTCTGCTAGTTTTTATTTTTTGTCGCAACAGTTTTGCTATGCAGACTGTTGTTGTAAGTCCTTTTTTCTCTGAAATAAAAGCCATAAAAACATCTGAGATTCCTGGGTACATCGATCAATGTTTCGTTGATCAATCAAAAATAATCCCTTCCGAACAGGCAAGCAGGAAGGGAGAAGTAGAAGTTGGAGATATTATTCAGCCAAAATCGCCTTATATAATAGATTTTGCGCAGGCGGTAAGAAATTCAGCAAGACATATGATTGAATCTGGGCATTTAGGCTGGTTTGCTGAAGAATCTCATGCTTCTGCTAAAACATGGCCGTCTTTTTTCTATACTAAAGCTCCATTTGCTAGTAAGGATGAAGCTGAAATTTTTGCTCGTGAATTAATTGAAAAAGTGGTGCGAGAAGTTCCCTTGTCTTTTTATGGAGAAGTGTATTCTGGAGATCGCTCTCTTGTAGGAATTGATTTCATTGGAGATATTCCTACTTCCGTGTGTTCTGGTGTTGTGTTTTCTAAAGGACAGGGGAAAACAGCTCCAATAAGAGAGGGGTTTAAACCTAAAAATATTGTAGAATTACAAAAACAAAACAAAAGTTTAATTGATGCGTTGTCAAGTAAAACATCGGTCGATCCTGTTTTAAGTCAAGCAGACCCGGTTGCTGCCAATAAAGTAATTCTAAGGGTCTCCTTTAGAAAGGATCCAATGTACAGAAATAAGGCAGCAAGTAAATTTTTGAAATACAGGGGTCACATTATAGATTTTTTATCATTGTATTTAGATTTTCGACCAATTGTTGATAGCACAACAGCTGTCTTACCACATACTTCAGAGCAGAAGCATATTGCTTCAGCTGTAGAACATATAATTGTGAATCCAACCCAGCAAGCAATAGCTTTGTTTGAAGCGGGAAATATAGACGATACAATAAGCACAATATTTGAAAATATTGGTACTGACCAGATGCGTCCCAAAGAAGCATTCAGAGGAATGTTTAAAGTTGCCGATAATGAACCGGACAAAACAAACTTTATGGGTCTCTTGGCCGCTTTGAGAGATCGTGCAGAATATGTAGAAAGAAAACTTGAATTCCTAGGTGGACTCATAGCAACTTTACGCACAAAATTATAGAAATAATCAATCGTTATATTTTTTATTATTTATAGTAGAACCGCTCAAAAAACTCACTAAAGATAGCTACCCGTCCGTTAATTATGAGATGAGTTTGAAGCGATTTCATAGAGG
>JAISQI010000069.1 GCA_031274295.1 Holosporaceae bacterium | reverse complement strand
ATAGGTTTTCTGCTGGCGATAAATAGGAGCATTAAAGAGGCGGACTCCCAAGAAGCTATAGCCGCTTGATTTTGTGATTTTTTGCATTATGCTAAAAAAGTTGAGCCAACGCCCATGAGGGCCTTGGCTTGACTTTACGAATTTTTCTTATAATACTAATGATATTGATTGAGATTTTAGATAACCTCCTTAAAAGTCCTAATAATCTTGATCAAAATCGGTTTGTTCTAAGGCCTTTGAAAAAAGGCTGAGGTTAACGCGAATAGCGAGCTGGGCTCTCGCCCAAGGGACAATCTTTCAAAAGACCCCGCATGCTTAGCCAAACGTCCCCTCGAGAAGAAATAACGATCTGAAAATTTATTTTTTTGGTTAGTTATTTTTACTAAAGAGGGGAATTATGGCTTTCGATATCAGCAATTCATATATGGAAGAATTCGACTTTATGTTTCACGAGATGTTGAAACAGAGAGGAACGCAACTATTGCCGTTTGTGCGGCAAATGCCGGTTCAGGGAGATACGAAACATCTGCGTCAATTTAACGTGGGCGGAGCGTATTTCGTAGACGACACGGGCGGCAGCACTCAGTACACTCAAATCTATGGAGACGAAAGAACTCTTCGGCCGCGCGCTTTTGAATGCCCGATAGAACTCAACAAATTCGATTTGGTCCGCCAAGGCACTTTAAACGTGCAGCAGATAGCTCAAGAGGCCGCCGACGCTTGCGGCGTGTTAATCGACGATATCATTTTGAGCGGCATATACGGTCCCGCAAAAACCAAATCCAGCGGCTCTGTGTCTTTACCTGATTCTCAAATAATAGGTTTTGCCGCTAATGACTTTTCGATAGCCGCGGACGTTCCCGATAAGGTGAAAAATGGATTGAACGTTTCTAAAGTCGCGGACTCGGTGCAGCGGTTAAGAACTAAATTTAACAGGGGTTCTTTAATATGCGTCGCCTCCAACTATGCGCTGACCACTTTGCGCGCCGATCCTAAAGCCGCCAACTCCTTGTGGAACGCCAGCGGACCGTCTCTTTCCTTGGGACAGAATGCCCCTTACGGCGGAGTGGACGCTTTTGTGCCTTCGGAGCGAGTTGAAAAAAATGTGACCTTTAGTTCTGGCAATACCGGCGAATACGCCTACGTTTACGCTCGGGATCAAATTTTCTACGGCGAGTCCATGCCATTAACCATGGACGAAGGAAAAAATGCCGAGAGGGGATTAAATCCCGTCCTCATTTATTCCGGCATGGCCGATTGCGTTCGCATGCAAGAGGAAGCCGTCATTAAAATCCAAGTTAAAACCAATTAATAGAAGGAGAAAACAAAATGGCTAATTTCAATTCGAACATAGCGGCCGCCATCGCCCAGAAGAACTCCATAAGAACTAACAATTTTCGCGGGTCGCTTATTTGCACGACCCTTACCATTGCCGGCCTGAAAGACCTCGCCGCCAACGACATAATAAGCCTCATGCCCATTCAATGGGGAGCTTCTATAAAATCGATTCGCTGGAGAGTTTCGGCGACGGCAACCGCCCTGACGGGAGCTATTAGCGTCGGCGGCATTAACAGAAGTTTTTATGAGATCGACGGAAAGGGAGTCGCCGGATCAATTATTGAAATCTCCGACGCCACGATCGTCGCCGCCTCTACTGATCTTTCGGCGGACAAAGCCGATCTGCTGGCGATGGATAAATCGAACAAAACCGTTTATGAGCTGCTCTTAAACACCGGCGCCGAGAGGGACACGTTCAAGCCTTTTAAAAACGACAGATACGGCATGCTGTATTTGAAAATAGGAGTCGTCACCACCGTCGACGCCACCGCTCAAGTGGAAATCCAATACGTCGATCCGTCTCCGTCCTGGTCTCGGATGGCCATGGTATCCGGCTAGAGACAATGAAGTCGTCCCGTGAAGATATCCAGCGAAATGGAAGGGGGAAAACAAAATGGCTAATTTCAATTCGAACATAGCGGCCGCCATCGCCCAGAAGAACTCTATAAGAACTAACAATTTTCGCGGGTCGCTTATTTGCACGACCCTTACCATTGCCAACAACGCGATGAAAGCCCCTGTGGACAGCATAATAAGCCTCATGCCCATTCAATGGGGATCTTCCCTAAAATCGATTCGCTGGAGAGTTTCGGCGGAGGTGGAGACGGGCGGTCTGAGAGGAACTTTAAACGTCGGCGGCATTAATGAAAGTTTTTATATCTCCAGCGGAGTGGGAGTCGCCGGATCAATTGCGGAAATTCATTCGCCAACGATTAAACTAATTGATGATGATCTTCACATTAACGTAGACGATCTGTTGGGAATAGGCCAATCGGAAAAAACCATGTACGAGTCGCTCTTAAACGACAACAAAACTGAGAGGGACACGTTCAAGCCTTTTAAAAACGACAGATACGGCATGCTGTATTTGAAAATATCACAAGCCTACACTACTCCCCCAGAGGATATCACCGCTCAAGTGGAAATCCAATACGTCGATCCGTCTCCGTCCTGGTCTCGGATGGCCACGTTATCCGAGTAGAGACAATGAAGTCGTCCCATGAAGATATCTAGCGAAGTTGAAGTATGTAATCTTGCGTTATTGCGCATCAATCAAGTTTCGATATCTTCGCTGGACGAAAATTCTCTAGAGGCCCGAGCCTGCAAGTTAAACTTTCAGCAATCGAAATCCTATCTATTGGCTCAATACCCCTGGACGTTTGCGACATTTCGAGCAATTTTAATTAAAGTTGATGATAATTCTCTTTGGGAATATTCTAATAAATATCAATTGCCGCCTGAATTTCTAAGGATGCTAGCCATTTACGATTCCGGAAACAATCAGCTGACTTCCATTACGGGGGCCAAATCGCCCTACGTTCTGGAGGGAGGCTATATTTTATCTAATTATTCAGGATTAAAGATGAAATATATTAAAGATATAGATAATATTGTATCTTTTTCTCCAGAATTTATAGATTGTTTGGTATTAGATTTGGCCCTTCGACTCACGAAATACTTCAACGACAGCACGTCGTATCTGCAGCTATTGATGAGCGAATTCGAAAGGAAATTTACTTTGGCAAAGAATTCCGACTGTCAGCAGACTTTAATCGGCGGCATGCTTAATTATCCGCTGCTGGCGGAATCGATGGAATTTTAACGATGGCTAGAATACGTTTTAATCATAGTTCCTTTTCCACCGGAATCGTCAGCAAGAAGGTGCAGGGAAATACGGATTTTGAGAAGTATAATAATTCCCTGGACGAGTGCGTGAATTTCCAAATACAGCATACGGGAGGATGTTTCAAAAGGGGGGGGACATATTTTTCCGCCGTTACTAAAAACAACAATCCGGCGCGCCTAATACCTTTCTCCTATTCCACCGACAATTCCTACGTATGCGAATTCACGGCGGCCTGTATAAGATTTCATACCCGCGACGGTATTTTAAAAATTAACGACAATATTTTCGAAATAACGAATCCCTTTGATTGGCCAACCATAGAGGATTTACACTATTACCAAAACGCCAACGTTTTGTATTTGAGAACCGCCATAGGTATTTTTTCGATGGAATTTAACGCCGGCAATGCGACCGCGCCGTTTACGTTTAACGAATCTCCTCTGGAATATACTGTTATGCCGCTGACGTTTATTAATTCCAAGGATATTTATCTTAAGCCTGAAAAGGTTGCAGGCGAAGATGGAAAATACACTCTAACGCCCGTAAATTCTAAAGGGGAAGCGCCGGATTCAAAATATGCGCCGTTATTTTACGAGAGCGACGCCACCAGCGGCGACGCAATTAGAGACGTAGTTTTGAATTATATCGACGACGCCGCGGGAGGAGGATTCACCTCTTATTATTTAAGAATAGAGTTGGTTAGCATTCCGACAAGCCCAACGGAATTTAGTTCTCTGACCGCCATAATCGACGAGGAATTAAGCCCCGCCGCCGAGCTTCCGAACAATAAACCAGTTCAATATTGGCAGATTTCAGCATTTTCTCCGGAGCGGGGATTTCCTAAGGCCGTCGCCATTTACGAAGGCCGGCAATTTCTAGCCAATAATAAATCCTCTCCTCTAGGCATATGGGGATCTTCTCTTTTGTACCAAGATTGGTTTAATTTTTTGCCGGGATCCAACGACGCCGACGCCATTCAAAACATTACCAGCATGGCCTATTCCGATGAAATTTTATGGATGATCGGTCATTCGAAATTATTTATCGGCGCCAAGTCGGGGATTTACGTAGCCGGAGCTAGCAGCTACAACGACGAGGCTATGACTCCTACTAACTTTAGAGCGCGTCTATTTGAATCTACGGGAGCCTCTAAATTGCAGCCGATAGCCGCCATGAACACGGTTTTTTACGTCGATTCCTCCGGTCGAAACGTCCATGAAATAGCCTTCGGCGAAAACGAACAGTATTCCGCCTATGATTTATCGCTGCTGTCCAACGATTTAACTCAATCGGGAATCATAGCCCATACCTGGCAGCAAACCCCCATAAAAACCTATTGGTGCGCCGTGAACGACGGGTATTTATGTTCCCTAACCTATTTAAAGAGCAACGATATTCTTGCCTGGTCGAGGCATGAAATCGCCGGGAAAAACGTGCGCGTAACCAGTTTGGCGACGATTCAAGCGGATCGCACGGATTACGTTTGGATAGTAGTTCAACGAGAAATCGGCGGCGTAATAAAGCGGCACGTGGAGTACCTGCATCCGATGTACGATCCTTTAGGACAGGAGGAATTTAAACAATTCTATGTGGACTCCGGTATTACTAAACAGAGAAAATATACGATCGCTAAAATCACCGGCCAGAGCGAGAATACTTCCAAATCAAAAAATGCGCGCATTGGGTGCATTATGGCGCCTTTCCGAACCGTCGCCGGATATCCGTCTTTTAGCTATGCATGCTTTAAGGGAGACGGAACGGATACGCTTCTGCTTAGTAGAAATATTTTTTATATAAAAAATATCTCCGATAGCGGATTTGATCTGCTGTGGGACTCCAGATGGGATATTTTGCCCCCCAAAAGAAAAATAACTCGGGATTTTAAGAAAATTGATCCTTGGAACTATCAGGGATACGAGACGACCCGATCCGAAGAATTATTTCTTTTGATTTCGCAAATCACCGGTATTGAACAAGCGGACGAAGGAACGTTTTTAGAATGCAACAAAGACGAATTAAACCGATTAAATTCAAACGCCGTCCTCATACAAAATCTTGACGCTAAAAGCAAGGCCTTAAGCAATTTTCTTCTGGACGACGAGAATATTTTGTATAGCTCTAACGACGGCCGTAATTTTACAAACATCGGCTTTATTCCGGGAAACGGACCTATTAAAAGGATTATACAAATCGTGAAGAACGGATCCGGCGTTAGATTAATCGTCCTTCGGGAAGGAATGTCGTCTATTCACGTCAGCGACGATTATGGGGTCCATTGGCAAGAACTTTCTCCCTCCTCGGACATAAATTTTTACGATATGGTAGCGGGAATAGACCATTTAAATCGTCCAACGTTAGTCGTTCTAGGAAAAATGCGCGTTAATCCAACGCTTCTGAAATCAATTATCAGTTTAGACGGCGGAGATCAGTGGAGTGCACCCGGCGCATATTTCGGCTCCGTGGGCGACGGCAAAATCCTCCTCAGTTACAGAAACAACTCTTTCGTAGTCCTCTATACCGCTATTTCCGCGGACGTTAGCGTAACGTACGTTTATAATTCCGGCGACGGGCTGAATTGGTCTAGCGTTTTCACGGGTCCATTGGCGGCTAATCTCGTCGACGTTGGAAAAAGCGCCAATAACTTCATAGTTTTGACTAACGACGCGGGCCAGCCGGGAAAGATATTAAAAAGCTCTCAAGACTCCGCGTGGACAAACGCTCTCATTCCCGGCGTAACTAACCCTTTAACGTCTATCGCCTGCAAAGACAATATTTGGCTGGCGGCGGGGGAAAACGGAGGAATTTTCAGAAGCGTTGACGAAGGGAATACCTGGGAAAAGATCGACTGGGTAACTAACGCAAACTTTGCAAGCGTCAATTATGGCAACGGATATTTTATGCTAGTCGGCGGCGGGGATATTTTTTTAACCCGCGACGGCGCCGTTCTCCTGAGTCGAATTAATATACCAACTAAGAATTTTGTTTTCGCAGTGGAATCGACGATTATTGATTTAAATTTCAAGAATTCCGGGAGATCGTTTAAATTTGAAATTACTGGGGACAGACCAAATGGAATTTGGCTGTTAAACGACGACGGTTCCCGATTAAAGCTACCCTATAAGCTAACGGTGGAAGACTTCAACAATCCGGCTGAAATTTTCGGAAACGTTGTGTATGACAATAGGATCATTACAATTGACGATATTTCCCTCGGTTCCAACTGCGTCGTTAATTTAAAAACGGCGCTGGACTTGGCGGTTAATAATCTAGACGAAGTTTACATAAATAAGATTATCGGCATGACGGAGCTCAATCAGAAGATTTTCTTAATTGCGCATATTAGCCAAGACAGGAAATCGGTAGTTCTCTACGATATTGAGAATTCGCCGGAGCCTTATCAGAATCGTAGTCTTGCCGTCGTAGACAGCGAAAACTATTTGGAATTCGATACCACCATTGAGAATAACGGAAATTTGTATTTGTATTTTCAAACCGTCGAGGGTTTAGATCACTTGGCGGGGCAAGAAGTAGTCGTTTGCGCCGACGGAAATGCCGACGCTCTGCAGCGGATTATAGTGCCTACCGACGGAGTCATACGTCTATCGGAAACCACCATGTATGCGTCCGTTGGATTGCGTATGAAAGCCTATTTAAAGACCACGCCGTTTTCCGGCGGCAGCGTTCTAGGCACGTCTGACGGGGCGGTAGCCTCTCAAAAAAGTCTAACCATGTATTTGTATCATTCTTTGGGGGGGAAATACGGCGCGGAAGAGTCGCCGACCGTTCCAATTAAATACGTTCAGAGCCAAGAAACGATCATGAATCAGGCGAAAAAATTATACACGGGGCGCATTAAAGCCCCTCTGCCCAATACAAAAAATACTTTTGACAGAACAATTTACATCGAGAGCGACGATCCATTGTCTTTTAACGTATTATCCATCGTTCAGGACTCCAGCGTTTCAGATTCTTAAAAATTGGTGGATTTTTGCTTGAAAATTGCTATTCTTTTAATATGCAACAGGTAATTACTAAACAGTTTCATCCCGTCGACGCTAAACTCATGAAATTCAGAGACCGGAAGCTGGTTAACTATATATTGGCGCGAACTCCTTATTATTTCGAGAATTTGGCCGAAGGCTGCGAAGGAAATTTCTACACGGTTTTCAAAAACGAGGAGATTTGTTTTCTTGCCGGATGGACTCCCTCTCTGCTTAACTATTGCGATATTTTTTTCTTTGCCTCTCAAAATCTAAAAAAACTTTTTGATCGGGAAGTTTATCAGGCCATGAAAATGATATTAAATAAATGTCAGAACGAGTGGGAGAGGGCGCAAACCTGGTGCGCCCAAGACGACATAAACAAAAGATTCTTGGAATTCTTGGGTTTTAAACAAGAATGTTTAATGCAAAAATACGGCCCGAACGGCGAAGACGCGTATTTGTACGCTAGAATTCGAGAGGGAGAGCAAAATTGAAAATAATCGTTGCAGTACTAATATTAATATTTTTACGTTTATTTTATGATATATATCGATATTATAAACTTAGAAGAAATATGGATTCCAAGGATTTCATAAGGAGAAATATATTAATATGTCCCAAATCAAAAAAGAGATGAGGCCTGAGTTATTCAAAACCGTAACAAAGCTCGCCCTAACTCCGCACTTTCTAGACGTCTATAACTTTCAAATCGCCTGCGAGAAATTAATCCCTCTCGAAGAAGGATATGTTAAAGATCCCGACGATCTGGGAGGAGAAACCAAGTACGGCATATCTAAACGCAGCTATCCGCATTTAGATATCAAGAATCTAACGCTGGCGGACGCTAGAATAATTTACTATCAAGATTTTTGGGAGGAGCTGCCGACTTATTTTATGGGTGTTGACGGTTCAAGTTTGATGATGAATTTGAGCGCAAATATGGGAGTTCCTCAGGCGATTAAACTTTTGCAAGCCGCTCTCGGAATGACGGGAAAAGAACTGGACGGGATTGCCGGGCCGGCGACGCGCAAGTTACTCGTAGAATTCTATTACGACAATAGAGACGACGAGCTCATTTCAAAAATTAAAGAAAAGGCTTCCGAGTTCTACGTTAGTTTAGCGGAAAAGAATCCTTCTCAGAAGAAATTTTTAAACGGATGGTTAAATCGATTGAAATAAGAGATTCGCTAAATGAAAAATGCACCAAATGCGTTAAATGCGAAGCCTGCAATAATTGCGCGCACTGCTATGGCTGCAGCGGATGCGGCAATTGCAAAAAATGCCAGGGAAGCAACAATTGCAAAAGAAGCGTATATTTAGTCGGATGCGAGGACGTTACCGACAGCGTTCACTGCACTTTGTGCATTAATTGCGCTAATTGCAAATTCTGTTATCACTGTGAAAATTGTACAAATTGCGTAAATTGCGCCGGAGTAATCGGGGGAAAGGATTTGGTGGGAGTCAAGCGTCCTGACTGGCAATTGAAGCACAAAAAGTGTTATAATGCCGGGGGTTAATCGGAGAAGACAAATGGTTATAGAAACTATAGCTATTCTTGGATGCGTTGGAATGCTAGTGCTCGTAATCTTTAAAGCGAAGGGGCTGCTCTAATGCTGCAGAAAATACTTGCAATTGTATCCAGCCGGCGATTTAAGGGCGCTGTGGCCGTTATAGCGGCCGTTGTGATGTATTTCACGCCGGATAATATAGATAACATTATAATATCCATTCTGGGCGTTTTAGGCATAAGTCACTTGGTAATAGTGCCGGATGGCGACAAACCGTCGGAATAGACCGGAATATCTTATATCGCAATCATTGGCGGCTAATTTAAGATGTTACCAACAGCTAGGCTTGCTAAAATGTCTGTGGTTACACGTGCCTAATGAACGAATAGTCAGCTCCGGCAAAGACTTTAAATTCTTAAATCATCAATGCAAGATGGGAATGCAAAGCGGCGCGCCCGATTTCATATTCCTGAAGTCCGATGGATGTCTCCAAATCGAATTGAAATCCGAAAAAGGCAGACAGACGGAAAATCAAATTAAATGGGAAAAGCTGAGCAAATCAAAAGACGTTCCCTATTACGTATGCCGTTCCGTGAAAGAAGCTGAAAATCTGCTGGCGGAATTTGGATATTTAAAACTATGAGACGCGATCTAAAAGGGAATGTCGTCGTCAACGATATGATCATTGACGACGGAAGTCCTAACGTCTTCCGGCGGCAAATCCTTTTTAGTCTCCCGGAGAATGAATATCCTGTCGGCAATAATACTGGTGCTGTACACTTCTACCCCTAATTTGTGCAGATATTTAGAGGTTTTCAACTTGCCTTCCACATATACTAATACTCCCTTGGCAAATTGCGAACAATCTTGCACCGGAGAAAATTTCACCACATTGTGCCATTCCACAATCCTTTTCAACTCTCCGCTTTTGTCCTTGAAACTCTCCTGAGTGGCCAACGGAAATTTCAATACCTGCAATCCGCTTTGAGATTTTCTGTTTTCCCCCGCTTTCCCTATAAATCCAATTAGGGTTACTTTATTTAGCATTGTTGGGTCTCCTTAATTTAAAAGCTTTTCTTTTGTAGGTCTCAAATAATGAGACGCGATCTTCAAACTCGACTTAAAAAATTCTTCGTTTGGCTTTTTTTCACCTTCTAAAAAGAAAAACCCAAATGGAATATTCAATATTTGAGATATTTTAAACAATCTAGAAGTAAATATCTTATTTTCCCCTTTTTCATATTTTTGTACCTGTTGAAATGTGATACCAAGTTCTTCCGCCAGTTTCTCTTGAGTAACGTTTCTGTGTCTCCTCGCATATCTAAGGTTTTGGCCGATTAGCTTGTCAATGTCGTTCGGTTTTATATTGGGCATTTTAATTTCTCCTCCTTTATTTTAGTGCATAACCCTTGAAGCTTTCTCATTCTCCTCCGCCCTCTCATGCGCCATTTCGGTCAGCGCTCTCAATATTCTCTCCATCTCCTCGTCAGACGTTTCAGTCGCTCGTTGGAAGAAAGTTAAAGAGTCGGCTAATATTTTGCCCTTTAGGGGGAGATCGTCAGAATGTTTCTTGCGTTCTTCTTGGAACCATTTCTTTGCTTCTTCTATTTGTTTTTCTAACTCTTGAGGCGATCTAAAAATCACTTTTGTCATGCCACTTTTCTCCTTTCTTTCGCTCTTCTGATGACTTCCTCATAGTTTTCCGTTGTCGTGGCTATTTCGTTTTCTATCTCTTCGTCTACCCCGCCGTTTTCTATTGCCACAGACAGCGCTCTCAATATTTGCGCAAACAATAGCTCGGGTATTTCCATTGCTTCCATGGCGAACGTTAAACTATCAAACAGAAGCTTGCATCGCACGGCGGTCCTTCCGAATATTTCGCACTTTTCTTTGTACCACTTTCTTGTTTCTTGCAGCTTCTTTTCTCTCTCTTGCGGAGAGTTCTCAGCTAATTTCATAGCCCTTTCTCCTTCTTGTCCCGTTGTATTTTTTCTAATACCAATCTCAATATTCTCTCCCTCTCTTCGTCAGACGCTTTAGAGTGAGGCATGTAGGCATACAAAAAGCTGAGAACCATTGAGACTCTTGTGGCAATATCATCAGGATATTCCCTGCTTTCTTCTTGAGCTCGTTTAATCTCTTTTTCTGCCTCTTCTTTAATCACTTTCGTCGCGGTGTATATCTTTAGTTGGGCTATTTCGTTTTCTACCTCCTCGTCTAACCAGCCATTTTCTACGGCCGGAGTTATTTCTCTTAATATATCCGCAAACAATTCGTTGCTCATTCCTCTGTTCAATTCCTTGACAAATTTCAAACCATGGCGCAGAAACATTTTTTGCGTGTTGAATGTTCCAAATATTTTGCACATTTTTTCGTACCGCTTTTTTTCTACTTCTATGTGCTCTTTTCTTTCTTCTACCACGCGTTTAATTGAACCTTCCATGCTAATTCTCCTCCTACAATTTCTTGATATCGATCTGTTTCATTTTCTTTGTGCCTGCCTGAAAAATCTTTCTCCGTTATGCATTTCGGAAAGTCTCTGAGAAAGTGCGTCTGAACGTACTCTTGCGCGAAGGGAGAGCCTGAAATCACAATAACTCCGCCCCGTTTGACCAGCGAAACGGAAGTGAACCATGCTAGATAGACCGCCTCTCCCTCTTTGCGAAGAACGCGTTTCCGAATTTCTAAGCATTCCGGGTCTTCGTCTAGACTGGCGATATGCTCTTCCGGATCCTGCTCTCGAAGGCGTTCCGGGCATTCTTCAATTTTCACTCCAAACTCTCCGCGTAGAATGCGATCTATCGTTCTAAATCGCAAAAGCCAATCCAAACACAGTTGGAAACCCCGACGGGTAAGGTACCAACTTTTTTTGATCGCTCGCAAGAACGCTCGCCAGGCTCCCATCGTCTTAAATTTGCAGTTGCGGGCGGCCCCGAGAAAGCGAGCCCGCTCTCGGGTCATTTTTTCGTCTTTTTCCAATTCTTCGTTGTACGCCTGAAGCATATCCTGAACTTTCATCACGGAAGAGGGAAGGGACCTAGAATCGGATATTTCGATCGAAGGTTTTTCTATTTTAGGCAGAGAATTTTTTTTTTCCTCATCAGATTTACTGTTAGATTTACTGTTAGATTTATTATTATTATTACTATATATGATGAAATTTTTGATGGTGAAATTTTTGCTTGAAGATTTTTCTCCATCGCATTTTTCTTTTTTTTCTATCGCGTGAGAATTTAACATAATTCCTACGGTAGATTTTATTTCGGGGGTTAGCATTGCAGGAGAATCATCTTGACGATTTAACATAATTTCGATTATTTAATTTAAAGAAAGAAGAATAAGAAGAACTTTAATAATAATTTTCAATAATGTAGGATCAAATCCATGAGAGTTATCATATGGTTAAATAAAAATAAATCCGAAATAATCCTAATGCTAATGGGATTATTAGCGAGTTTTATCTGCTATGCTAGAACACATTTCTTTACAGTTTTTTTAGGTGATTTCAATGTGAGATTTTTTGATACGGATGATTACATGACCATCGTCCGTATACGGGATTTTTTTGATCACTACGATCTGTCGAATTCTATAATTGCAAGAGCTAATGTTCCGTTTGGTGGTGATATGCATTGGACGCGCATCTATGATTTTTTTCTGATTATTCCCGCCTATATTTTGAAATTGTTTCTTGGATCCGTGGACAAAGCCACCGAATATGTTGGCCTGTTAATATCTCCTCTAGTAAAATGTACAACTACCGTCGCGCTATTGAGCTTATTTCGAAAAATCATGACGAGATCAGCGGCCCTTTGGGCAACGCTAATATTTATGATCCATCCGGCGCTAAATTACATAAACATGTTTGGACGTCCAGATCATCACGCGTTTATCATGCTTCTTCTTATTATCTATGTTAATAATATGGCCGAACTATGCCAATCTGGATTCACGGATTGCAGAATTGCAAGAAATGCGGGAATAATATCGGCTCTCTGTGTATGGACGTCCCCGGAAACTTTGATGTTTCTGCTGTCAGCTGAAGCTGCCATATTCTTTTGTTATCATAATGATTCCGAAAAACTTGAGATTCTTTATCAAAAAAACATTATCTCAACCTGTGCCATTGGAGTTATCGTATTTTTATTCTGTCGCTTTGATATTGTGGATATACTCTGCATTGGCGCACTATTGATAATTTCATATTTTACAATAAAAAGGTATCGTTTTTGGCATATCATCGCCATTATATTTATGGCGGCGGCCTTCTCCACTCTCCCCTTGGTGGAATACGATAAAATCTCTGTTGTTCATCTTATATTATACATGTGCTTTTCCGTATTTCTTGGATGGGTAAGAATTTATCATAAAAGACTATTATTCTCTATTATTGCAGGATGTATAGTAGGACTAATGTTTTTATATATGTTTCCCAAGTTTCTTTACGGAATGGAAGCGGATGTTAGTGAACTTTTGAAACTTATCTGGCTATCTAGTGAAGTTGACGAACTAAAATCACCATTTCACTTTGGAAAAATACCGTCATTATTTTTTAGTATATATATGATGATATCGTCCATAGCTATCTACAATAAAATCCATGACTTAATGAGTAAAAAATTTGAAAATATGGATGCGATATGGTGGGTTTTCGTTGTTACTTGTGCGTGTTATCAACTGTTTGCATCCATGGCGGACAGAATGCGACCGATGTACGTCTGCTTAGGAATACCTTTGATAGTCGATCTTGCAATGAACGGGATACCGCTTAAACCCCTTCCAAGTTACTTAAAAATTACCGTAGCCTGTATTTTGTCGCTCTCCGTTGACACAATTCAGAAATATTATTATATCTTGCCCTATTACCTGTTAGATCCATCAGGTATTCAAGATTTTTGTACCACCAGAAAAAATGATTATTATCAAGAAGATAGATTTTTCAAATTTTTAGATAGCATAAGCGAAAAACCACAGGTTATTCTAACTTATCTTGGAAAATCAGCAAAAACTCTTTATTATACCAAGCATAAAGTTGTGGCTGCTCCATATCATAGACAAGAACAGGGAATTCTTGCATTTTTCTCAGTGTTAGAAAAAGATTATGATGAAGACGAAGTGAAAAAAATACTCCTGCAAACCGCCACTTCTTATATTTTCATATCGAAAACGCTAAGTTACTCTAATCCAAAGACGCAAAATAGCCTGGCCGGAATGATAATCCGCGGAACTTATCCAAGCTGGATAAGCATCGTTGATATACCGTCAGAATTTGAGGATGTAATATTAGTAAAGATCGATCAGGGTAAACTGCGTGCTCATGTATAGTCTCATAAAAAAATTGTATATCAACTCAATATATAGTAGAATTTGCTTCTCTTGAAAGTTAAAGGAATCCGTTATGGCTCGTATAACCGTCGAAGATTGTGAAAAAGTCGTGGCTAATAGATTTGATTTGGTAATTTTAGCAGCGCAACGCACACGTCAAATTATAAGTGGAGATCGAATCACAGTTGAAAGTGAAGACGAGAAAAAAACGGTTATCGCACTGAGAGAAATAGCAGCACAATCAATTTCAATGGATGCATTGAAGGAAAGCTCCATCAAAAGCTTTAGAACATTTACTCCGGAGGAAGATCTTGACGATGATGTGGAAGATTTATCCGGAGACGATACCTATAATCCATACGCTGGAATCGAGATGACGTCGATAGAATCAGATAATATTTCCGTTGTTAGCGAAGATGAATTGAAAAACAACACTGAAAACGATACAGAAAATGACATAATGGAAATGGAAGAAGTATAAAGCAACAATTAATCCCCCCTTCCCTATTCTGATTGTTATGAGATTATTTCTCGTTAAAATGGTTCTTGACATTTATGTAGTTATAACTAGACTACACATTGAATAAACTAAAGGCAGAAGTATGGCTAAACCTACTTATAATCCCAGTAGATTGGTTCGCAAGCGTAGACATGGATTCAGAGCAAGAATGGCAGCTGGAGGACATGTTCTAAAGGCAAGAAGAGCAAAGGGCCGTGCCCGTTTGTCTGCGTAGTGTGTCGTTGAAAAAAAATCTTAGAATAAAGAAAAGAAAAGATTTTGTTAGGGTTTCCAAATCCAATTTTAGTTTTCGAGCGAATTCTGTTGTGGTTCTGTGTAATTTTAATGGTCTCAATACCCATAGGGTTGGTTTTACAGCCTCTAAAAAAATCGGAAACGCCGTGATAAGAAATTTGTGCAAACGAAGAATGCGCGCTGCCGCTGATATAATATTCACTAAAATCGGTCTGGCAGGCATAGACTATGTTTTGATAGCAAGAAAGTCTACCGACAGTGTAAATTGGAGTCTTCTTGTTGAAGAAATCACCCATGCTGTTAATTTTTTAAATGATAAAATTTTATAATGCAAACAATTTTAATCTTTTTAATCCGCATTTATCAAAAAACAATATCATCCTATTGGAAAACCAGCTGTAAGTTCTATCCCAGTTGTTCCGAATACGCTATCATATCAATAAATAAATATGGATCTTTCAGAGGATGCTTAAAAACGGTTTTTCGATTGTTAAGGTGCAATCCCTTTTCGAATGGCGGAATAGACTTTCCCTAATGGGATTGTTTAGAATCTATATTCTTTCTAGCTCGAATCGGTATAGCAGTAATATATTAGCCTTGCTAAAGTTTGCGTAAAATTTCTAATCCTCTGTTTATTTTAGTTATATCATCATCACTATAATTTTCTTTTCTTAAGTATTCATCATCCGTATTAGTCAATTTTTCAAGCAAGGAGCGGTTTTTAATTTGTTTAGAATCAACTTCACTTGCATCTGCGCCATGCGCAAGCAAACACAAAATCTTTTCATATGTAAAAAAGTTCCCAGAACTTATTAGGGCGGTTAAGGGAGTTTCTCCTTGCTTGTTAATAGCGTTAATATTTATTACATCCGAAAAATTCTTCAGCAAAAGATCAACTGCTTTCACTTTTTCCAAGGATAGCAAAGCATAATATAATACGTCTGTTATTATTTCTGATTGAATATTGCCGAAGTTGTCTTTAATGAATTTTATTGCTTCATCATTATTGCAATTTGATATCGCACCTACTAAAAATGATTTTAGCTTATCTGGATTTGGAGGATCGAATTTTTTTAGGATTTCCTTTTCTTCAACCAAAAATTTAGCTACGTCTATATTGCAATTTGTGAACGCGCTCAGAAGAATGGTGTACCTATGTTTCCTGAGCAAGGGGTCGGCTCCACGATCTATTAACACCTTAAACAGATCTAATCTATTGTTGTCAGCAGTGTTTGGTATCACCAATTGCGCCACAAATGAAAGAGTGTCAATATAATTAGAATTAGAATTATCAAGATTATCAAGCAGAAATTCAAGCAATTCTCTATTGTTGTTGTTCACAGCGTAATCTAGTGGAGATGGTTGTAAAATGCCTCCCAGCTTCGGCAGATTTATTTTAAACCCTTCATTCTTAATTAAATGTTCAATGAAATCTTTATCGTTATGCTCGGCGGCCATACAAATAATTTTATAGCGATATTCTTCGTCAATTTTATTTAAATCAGGTTTGTTAAACTCGAATTTAAACATGTAATAATTTTTCTCATTAACTGCTTGTTTTAGCGAGGTTATTTTTTTAATATGATTCATATTTTCTATGAATTTTATTATTTCTTGATCTTTTACAATGTTTAAATTCTTCGTAATTCTTGAAATTAATGAGCCATTGCCATCGTTAAGAATCAGTATTTCTTGAATTATGTTAAAATTAACGCCTTCTCTTATTAAAAATAATAACATTTCACACTGTAATTCAAGTGGCATACGAATAATCAGATCTTTTAACGATTGATCGTCATCGAAACACTGAATAATGGACATATTTTGATTGTCACCGGATTGAAAAATAGCGCCTTTCGGTTTATTAACTGCACCGTAATTGAAAAAAAAGGGAAAACGAAATCCGCCGAAAAAACTCCTTACGCCTAACGAAGAAAGCATGTCTCGCATAAAGTCTCTCATTCTTTTTTCGTCATAATTGTAAGCATGAAATCCATAAAAATCCTCTTTTCCTCCCCTAAAGTCATATATATTTTGATTCTGTTTGTCCTGCATTATTAAATAGAAATCTCCTATCGCCACAAGAGGAAATGCCCCGTATATCGTTAAAATTTCTTCAGGATCTTTCCACATTAATCCTATTGTTTCTCCTTTTGATAATTCTTCAAGAGCTTTTTTACCGTCATGTATCCGAAAATTGCGCTCGTCAAATTTTTGTAGCGCAAATGCTCGTATATAAAGAGCTCTGGCTAAATTTTTTCCCGTCATTATTTTATTCGGTACGCATTGATTAGGATCGACTAATGTGACAACCTTGTCAAAAATTACATTAGCAAATCCAAAATCAATTAAAATTTGAAATAGTTTCAGTATCTTGTTTTTTACAGCAGAATCATTTTTTGCGATATCAATGGCTTTCTTTGCGTATGGCTCAAGTTTCTTTATAACTGGATCCATATTCTCCTTACGTAGCATTGGAAAAAATTTATCTCGAAAATCTATTTCTTTAGAATTGAGTACATTGTAAACAAAAAGACGATCCATATTTCCGTAAAACTTATCACTATTAGCAATCATATAATGAAAAGCATGTGCAGCTTCATGAATTAGCACGTCGCTATTCTGTGTTTCAAAATACTGTGTGCTCATAACAATTGACTTCGCACTTTGATAAAAAAAAGCATCCGATTCCCGTTCAGCCTTCTCTTCTTTAGTGAGAATCCTTATTTTAACTAGAGTAAAATGAGGAACAAATGCAGTTTGTTCCTCGGAATTTAATATGGAAACTACTAACATTGACATAATTTCCTGAAATGCCGAGTAGTTTTTCAATGTATCCATTAATAATTTTTTAAAACTGTCTTTGCTTGCGGTACCAGTGTCTGGCAATTCGCTTAGGTCAAATAATTTTACCCCCTCTATGTGTCTTCCGATGCAGGTATCATACAAATTGCTAGTTTGTTTAAAAACATCATCAAATTTGGTCGTTTTTCCATTTTTGTTGGGACCGATCTGGCCGAATTCATCTAACACAGCCTTTAATTGTGCAATATTATTTGATACGGCTTCCCTAGAAGAGGAAGTGGAATCTATTAACCTATAAGCATAATTCCTAATAGTTGGCCATGATGTGTCCAATATAATTGCTTCTTTTTCAGCACCTTCTGATGTTTTTATCTTATGAACTTGCCATCCTAGTTTTTTAAATAAAGGACACGCATATTTTAAAATTGTGCATAAATATGAATTGAAACATGGACCAGTTCTATTTTTCCAGATATTATTTTTTAAATTTTGAACAACAGTATCATAATTTTCCAGTGATAATACAGTATCTTCCGCTTGATCTAATGTGGAAAATTGAAATTCTGATGAAATCCTTGATAATGGAGCTGCGACAATATTATAGCAGGCCAAACCTGCAAATATAATCGATAAATAAATATTCAAAATATCCTCCAATCCGCGGCTATTTTATTTTAGGAAGAGAATAACTCGCTAGTAATGTTACATTTTAACAATTAAATAAAAATTAATAAAAAATTTTAAATAATCTAAATTTTAATTTTTAAATTTAATAAAAAATTAATCATTTTTCATCATTATGAACAGATAATAAACCAAAGGAGGAAATATTATGAATAAAATATACTATCTCATTTTTTCAGTTTTCATGTTAACGCTTGAATGTGAGTCTTTTGCTGCATCTATGTCTAATAAAGATCCACAGAGTATCGTCGACGATGAGCTTAGATTCGCGGATCGCCTAAGTGTAAAACTCAAAGAAGCACAAAATGCTATTGAAAGAAGCGGATCTGGAAGTAAAAGAGCAGCACTGTTCCTGAGTGGTGATTTACAAGATATTATTAAGAAATTACAAAAACAAAGGAAGTCCTACGATGCGCAGGAAATGAATGCTTTAAAGCAACAACTGCGGGATCTTGCAACACAAATAAAAGCACTTTAAATATTAAAGCACATTCTTCATTTTATAATAAAATGAAGAATGTGTACGTCAATGATATTCATAACTCTTAAATATTCAGTACATTAACTGTGGATGGATGAAGATTTCTTCGCCGCCATTATGCAGAGCTTCTGCTTCAATGTAAAAAGACTTGCAATTTTACCAAATGCTCCGCCCTTTTCGTCCACATAAAAAATGCTCCCCTTGAAATGTTCTTTATAAATAAAAATAGCAAATTCATATAAAAAGCGTTTGGAAAAAATATTAAAAAATAATATTGATAGGAGTGATAGGAAGGTGTTACAAGGTGATATTTTTAGAAAAGGAAATAAAAATGAAAAAAATAATATGTTTGTCTATGTTGTTGGGATGCGGATACAGTGAAAGCATGAACACTGCTCCACAAGATAGAACTGTAGAAAATGTCAAATGTCTTATTATTCCATGTCAACGTGATGAAGATGGTTCTGGGATTTTAGTCGAAGGAGTTCCAGTAATCGTAAGATTGAAAAATGAAAACTTCTCATCTTTCATATTGAGGAAGAAAACAGACATCTCCACATTAAGGGAATATAAGTTCCTACGTATTCAAGAATCAACTGTACTTACAAAGAACATGACTAACGAAGAGATTATAGGGCAATTGATGCACTATAGCTCCGATGCGATCTGTATAGAAGACCTGACAAGCATACGCCGTTTTTTTAACCAATTGAAATCAATGCAATCATTTGAATGCCAAAAATGGGATTTTGTATCCCCCAAACGTCCATAAAAATTCAATTTTCAATGGGTCCATTGTTGATTTGTTGAAAATTTTTTTGGAAACAAATATTCATCTTTTTTTCAATAATCTCGATTTTTCTCTATTCCATTCCCGTTCTTTAATTGCTTCTCGTTTATCAATTGTCTTCTTGCCTTTTCCTAATCCGAGAGAAATTTTTATAAATCCTTTTTCATTAAAATAAATACTAACTGGCACTAGAGAGAATCCTCCTTTTTTTAACTGTCCAATTAGTCTTGAAATTTGTTTCTTCTTCAAAAGGAGTTTGCGCGCTCTCTTGGGATCGTGATTCAAGCGATTGGCCAGGGCATATTCTGGAATATGCATTTGATAAATAAAAACTTCACAATCTTTAGATAATCCTGCATAGGCGTCGGTCAGATTAACTTTATGTATACGAAGAGATTTGACTTCGCTTCCGCGTAAAACTATTCCAGCCTCTATTTTTTCAAGAATTTCATAGTCATAATTTGCACGGCGATTGTGGCCAATTTCAGTATATTCAGCCATTAGAGAATATCTCCAATCTCTCCAGCAGAGTATCTATTTTTTTTCGCAATTCTGCGCTTATAGAAGATAGAGGCTCTCGCAATTCATCGGATATAAAACCCAATTTGCTCAGCGCATATTTGACGGGAGCGGGACTAGGCTCAACAAACATAAGTTCATGCAAAGGAGCTAATGTATCTCTTAATATTCCAAATTTTTTAATGTCGTTTTTTCTAAATGCATCATACATATCTACACACAAGCCGGGAGCAACGTTAGCACTTACGGATATAATTCCACTGGCTCCCATAGCGAGCGCTCCACAAGCGATGTCATCATTTCCTGTTAAAAAAGAAAAATTCTCTTTAACCATAGGACGCCATAGTGAAAACCTCGATAAATCTGACGCGCACTCTTTAACGGCTATTATATTTTTCAAATCGCAAAGTTTTCTAAAAACATCCCAACCAATGCTAGTCCCTACCCTTCCTGGATTATTATATAAAACTATTCCACGACGCGTTGAGTCATTCAATTTTTTAAAGTGATCGTGTATTTGCTGTTGCGATGGCTTTATATAAAACGGACAAATACAAAGAAAATAATCAACGTATTCCTCTGTCTTTTTGATAAATTCCACGCAATTATCAGTAACTGGATCGATTACTCCGCCAATCAATTTAACTTTTCCCCGATTGATTTCTGAAGCGATTTTTACTAATTCCACTTTTTCCTGATTGGATAATGACAAAGATTCCCCGGTGGATCCGCAAACAACAATCCCCGAAATACCAGAATTTATAATATAATTTATATACCTTTCGAATGCCGATGTGTCTATTTTTTTATTTTTAAATGGACTGACAACGGCGACTATATAGCCTTCCAACATTTTTCACCTTCCTAGTAAAGATCATTCTAAACTAATACTTCTGCACATTTAATCATTTTATACACGGTGAAACAATGTGAATTTTTATAGGCTATAATATATACATTAAATAACAAATAAAGCTACTATCATGGCAACTATAACAATCCAAACAATAATTTTAGTCACAGTAATTTTTACTGGTCTAGCGTTGTCATTGACATGGGTTATTTCTATGTTCGAGTAGGGCACGACAACAACCTCTATGGAAAAATGCTCTTGTTCTACTTCAGTAATATTTACATTCATATCAAAAAAACCTTATTTAAATATTAAAAACGTCAATTTTTTTTCATCAAAAGTTTTGCTTTTTTAGTCCAAGAAGAATTTGCATGTTCTGTTTCCAAAATTTTGTTAATATTTTTAGCATCTTCGTATAAACCAAGTGAATTGCAGCATTCTACAATCCTATAAAGGGCTTCCTTTGCGTAATTGGTGTGAGGCAACTGACTTATTACGAATATATATCTACTTATCGCGGATAAAAAGCTTTTGTTTTTTTGATAATACCTGCCTATCATTACTTCGTGGGCAGCTATGATATCATCCAATATCACAACTCTTTTTAAAGAATCTTGAGCATATTTGGAATTGGGAAACTTATTGGCCAATTCTATAAAAGCATGTTTTGCATCAATTGCTACTTTAGAATCTCTTCCAACAGAGGCAACCTGTACATATATACACATTGCTCTCAGATACATAGCATAGGGAACCAATTCATGAGACGGATGATATCTGAGAAACACCTCGATTTCCCTTGTGGCATCAAGGTAATTAGATGCGCAAAAATAACAGTAGGCAGCCAATATCTGTCCTTCGCTTGCCCTTGAAGAATATGGAAATAAAGTCTCGATATCCTTAAATTCAGATGCTGCTTCGGTATATTCTCCCGTCTTCAGTAACGAATTAGCTTTTTTATATATGCTCTCCACGGTACGATTTTTAAAATCTTCCTTTTGAGAGGTACAACTAATAACTAACAAACAGCCTAATATTTTCAAAACATATTTCTTCATAATTGCCTCTTATTTAATTCCTGTAGAGCCATAACCACCTTCCGCTCTGTGTGTTTCCTCTAATGAATCTACCACATTCCAGATAATTGTTTCGCATTTCTGCACAATCAATTGAGCAATTCTCATTCCCCGCTTTATTATAAAATTAATGTCTCCCAAATTGATAAGTAAAACCCCTATCTCACCACGATAATCGCTGTCGATAGTTCCCGGAGAATTTAAAACTGTAATTCCATTTTTATACGCGAGTCCTGATCTTGGTCGAATTTCAGCGTTATATCCCTGCGGAATTGCTATGACAATCCCTGTGGGAATTAGTTTTCTTTCGTTTTTTTTTAAAATAATATCTTCAAAAATGGCAGCTCGTAAATCCACCCCCGCACTTCCTGCCGTTGCATAGGAAGGGAGCTCAAACTCCGAGGCATTTTCTAGAATTTTAAGAGAGACATGCATATTGGCCGCGTTACTCATGCTTTATTTTTGAATTCATTTTTACTTCTAATTCAGCATTATGATTTGGTGGGTATTTATTTTTAAATTCTTTCATGAATTTATCCAAGCCTTTTTCGGCAATACTTCCCTGTATTTCTGCGCGTAATATTTGCCCCATACTAACTTCATTTAGAACCGCATTATAAATTTTAGGCGTCCCATTCTTACAAAGAACAAACCAAGTAATTATAGTATCCTTTTTCCCGGAAATTGATACTTTGCTATCGATTAGATAATGAGATTTAGCCTTTTTTTTGACGCTAACGATGTTAAATTTCGCTGTTTTGTATTCTCTAAAATTAGAGACATATAATTTTATTAACATATTTATAAAACAATATAGAAAATCTTTTTTCTGAAGCGTAGTAAGGAGCCGATTGTGTCTCCCAAGAGAAAACTTCGCCATAGAATCTACGGCGAAATTTGATTCTACTATATCCGTGAATTTTTTTATAACTTCTTCTTCTGTTATTTCCGGAATATTAATTATCTCAATAGCACTATTGCCGAGATTTTTGACGAAATTTCGGCAGAGTTCAGAATGATTCATTTTTACTTCGGATGTTTTCACAGTGGCGTTTTCTGCCACTAATATATCAACCGCCAACAACCCAAAAACTATAAAAAGAGAATAAAATCGAATTTTACACATGACCCCAATCTTCATAAATTTACGGGATGATTATAACCAATTAAAAATTCCTTTACCAGTATGATAACTAGTACTACAAATTAATTTTGGATCAACATTGGTTATCGCAAAATATCTATAAAATCTTCAGCATTTCGCGACATGTATGATAAACGCCGACTAGCGTTTTCTATTGGACTTTTTTTCTATTATTGTATAAGCTTGAGAAATCGTTTTGGAGAAAATAGTGGAGAAATCCTCAGACAATGAGAAGGAAAATACGATAGTATCTGTGGCTCTAAACATAAAAAATCAAGAAAAAAATCCAGATAGTAGCCATTGTAAAAATGGCTTTTTTTTTGCGTTTAAAAATCTTCCAAATGGTGTTTTTGCAGTTTCCTTATTTGGGATGTTTCTTGGAATATCTACGACGATGGTCTATAGCCAGTTCAGCTTGTTTTTAAAAAACGAGCTTGGGGCCAATACTTCTGATATCACTCTCATGGATGGAATAGTCGAATGTATTGCATTTATAGCACGCGCTTTTTCAGGACCAATTAGCGACTTTCTAAAAGAAAGAAAAATGATTTTATATGTAGGATGTTTTATCACGCTTTTTGCGAGATCTTTGATCGCAGTTGCTAGCTCTTGGTGGTCAATACTATTTGTGCAGTCATTGGAAAGAATAGGCAATGGAGTACAAGCTACTCCAAGGGATGCATTAATAGCGGATTTAAGCCCCGTAAAATTTCGTGCAAGATCGTTTGGGTTCAGCAGATCCATGAAAACTATCGGGAGTCTTTCCGGAACATTAATAGCGGTACAAATAATGTGCTTAACGAATAATAGCTACAGACTTATTTTTATATGCGCTGTTATTCCAGCAATTATAGCAATCCTTTGTCTAAGTAAGGTAAAAACTCCACGCGAACTAGCTGGTATTTCGAATAAAAAGTTAAGACATGAAAATCCATTTAAAAGAAAATATCTAAAATCACTCGATATTTATTTTTGGAAAACAATTCTCCTGGCTTTAATTTTTGAAATGGGACATTTTAGTGAGCATATGTTCCCACTATATGCAAATATCTTCCTGCCAACGTCTTTATCGGGAACCGTAAGTTCATTTGTCAGCGTTGGACAAGTGTTATTGTCGTTCGTAATTGGGGTTTTAGCCGATATACATGGAAAAAGAAGACTAATGGTTGTATGCATAATTTTGATGATTGTTGCAAATATTTCGTTTATATCAGCTATATTCATGGAAAATTACCAAATCCTAAGCGTTTACACCGGAGCTTTTCTATGGGGAGGACAGATGACCGCTATACAAGGATTATTCCTGTCATTAATCAGCGAACGCGTAGATGTTCATTTAAGAGCTACAGCCATGGGGGTATATTTTTTCGTACTTGGAATAGCGTATTTTCTTGCTTCATTTATTGGGGGAAAAATCTGGGATAAATACGGAAGTATCTATATTTTTATGTACAGCATGTTTTTTTCTTTTTTAGCTCTGTGCTTTATAAGGATACTAATTATAAAAAAATATAAATCCCCATCGAAACTATGATTTTTTTTAAAACACCAAAATTTTGGCATAAAAATCCCAGCATCTTACAAAAAATAATTTTGAAACCTATTGCGAATATTTATTCGTACATTTCCACAAAAAACTATCGAAAAGATTATCATTATAAAGCTTCGTCTATAAAAGTTATAGCCGTTGGAGGAATAACAGTTGGCGGTTCTGGAAAAACAATGCTTGTGCAATCAATTTGTGAAATTTTAAAAACAAAAAATAAAAAAGTAGCCGTTCTAAGCAGAGGCTTCGGGAGATTATCAAAAGAAACATTACTGGTAAATAATAAAATTCACTCCTACAAAGACGTAGGTGACGAACCTCTATTGTTATCATATTCAGTACCAGTATATGTCGGCAAAGATCGATCCAAAAGCGCTAAACTGGCAGAACAGAATGATTTTGATTTTCTAATTCTCGATGATGGAATTACACAGAAATTTTTAAAACCAGATATAAAATTAATAGTAATAGATGAAGAACAAGGATGCGGAAATGGCGAAATGTTTCCACTTGGTCCTAATCGTTTGAATTTTGATAGAATAAAATCAGATATTAATGGAATAATAGTTTTAGGTAAATGTCCACATAGACCTCGCTTCATTGGTAACGATATTCATGTGTTTTTAGGAGAAATTCAGCAGAATTTTCCTCAAATCAAAGAAGACATCGTGGCTTTTTGCGGGATAGGATATCCAGATAAATTTTTCAACTCCCTGGCAGGCTTAAATGTCGTGAAAAAAATAACTTTTCCAGATCATTATCCATTCTCTGAAAAAGATTTAAATTATCTGATATCAGAAGCTAAATCTAAGAAAGCGCAGCTGCTCACAACTAAAAAGGATCTTATGCGCATTCCTTCCAAATATCATGATGTTATAACGGCTATATCGGTAAAAATTGCATGGAAGAATTCCATTGACGCAATATTTCAGCTTATTGAAAAAGGCAGTTAAAATGCTTTTAATGGTAAAATGATTTCATATCAAAAAATTTTTCACATAATAGGTGTGATTCTTTTCATTCTGGCAGCTGCGATGATAATTCCCATCATTGTCGATTTGTGCTTAATGAATGATACATGTTTATGCTTTGTAATCAGTGGAATATTTTGTTGTTTTATAGGAGGATTGTTATTTTTTTCGAACCAAAGTAATGAAAATATAATTCTAAACCTAAGAGAAAAAATATTGGTGGTCTTATTTTCATGGATTAGTGTTTCTGTTATTTCTTCTCTTCCTTTAATTATTTCTTCTCTAGATATTTCCTATGTGGACTGTATTTTCGAAATGACATCCGCTCTTACCACAACGGGAGCAACAACCATTGTTGATATAAAAAGTTTATCGGAGGGACTTTTACTCTGGAGAAGCTTACTGCAATTGCTGGGTGGAATCGGGTTTATTATGTCATGCTTATATGTGTTTTCCGATTTTCTGAATCCCACTTCTCTGGAATATAATAATTACTCAAAAAACTTGGCTTTATCTCAACAATTGAAAATCATAATATGTTTGTACGTTATTTTCACAATAATAAGTTCATTTATATTGATTGGATCAGGGGTACCAACCATCGATGCTATAAATTATTCGTTGAGCACTATATCGAGTGGAGGAATGTTAACCTCTGAAATTAATGGCTTTATAGCTTCTCCGACGATTTTTTGGATTTTATCTATACTTATGTTTACGAGTGGCGTATCAATTACGTTTATAAAAAATCTGAATTCTAATGGATTTTATGCTTTCCGAGATCAACAATTTATTTGTTATATTTCCATAATTATAATTTGCACTGCTGTTTTCTCAATTTACATGGCGTCATTTTCTAATGCATCTGTTGGAGAAAGCATAAAAATCGCCATTTTAACGGTAACATCTTCCATAAGCACTACGGGAATAACTGTCCATTTTCCCGAATCATTGAGCACATTCACCAATGCTTTTGTGTATGTATTGAATTTCTGTGGAGGATGTTCCGGGTCTTGCACAGGAGGTATCAAGATTTTTAGATTAATAATGGCGTTTTTGCTCGTTAAGAGCTATTTAATTCGTCTGGTAAAGACAAATATAATCTATGTCCCGACGTATGCAGGAAATAAATTGGATGAAACCTATGTCGCAGGATTGTTTTCATATTTTTTATGCTATTTATTATTTGCAATTTTTATGTCACTAGCTCTATCGATTTCCGATCTTAATTTTAGTAAAGCTTTTAGCGCAATAGTAACAACCATAAATAACAATGGTCCGTTTTTTGAGCTACAAAAAGCAACCGTAACGGAAATATCGGCTCTATCTTCATTTGCAAAAATTATATTAATAATATCAATGGTTGCGGGAAGAGTTGAATTCATTCCGTTCTTTATGATATTGCTGAAGCAGTTCTGGAAAAAATAGGAGAAAATATATGCTTTTTATGTTCCCTGGACAGGGATCCCAAAAAATTGGAATGGGAAAAGATATATATGACGCTTTCAAATCAGCCAAAGATGTATTTCATGAGGTGGATGATTCTATTTCATTCAAGTTATCAGATATAATTTTTCATGGTACCGACAATGAACTAAAAGCTACACAAAATACTCAACCTGCTCTAATGGCTGTTAGCATGGCATTTGTTGAAGTTCTAAAAAAAGAATTTGATATTAGCCTCCCCCAGATGGCCACTTTTTTTGCAGGGCATTCTCTTGGAGAATATACTGCATTGTGCGCAAATCAAGTAATTTCAATATCTGATGCCGCCAAACTTTTGAAGATAAGGGGATGTGCAATGGCGAATGCCTGTCCAACAGCAGGTGCAATGGCGGCCATAATAGGATTAAACTTGGAAACTGTGGAGGAAATAATATCTGAATATAATATCAATAACGGTGTAGTTCAGATTGCCACGGATAACTCCATTGGGCAAATTGTAATTAGTGGACATAAAAATCTAATACAAAAAGCAATTGAAAAAGCATCTCGTGCCAATGCAAAACAAACGGTACTATTGGACGTAAGCGGTCCTTTTCACAGCAAATTAATGGAGAGCGCCGCGACGGAAATTTCCCTAACTTTAGAAAAGACACATTTTAATAACCCGATAAAGCCAATAATTTCAAACGTTACAGCTCAAGCGGAAACTAGTAATTTTAAAAAATTATTGATGAGACAAATAACAGAGCGAATCAGATGGAGAGAAAGTATTTTATTCGCCGAGCTTAATTCTGTTTCTCAGTGCGTAGAAATTGGTTCCGGAAAAGTTTTAGTTGGACTTGTAAAACGCATTTCTCCCACCATGAAAACAATAAGTATAAACTCTCTTGAATCATTGGAGAATTTCACGAAATTCTTTAAAACTTAGAAAAGATATGCTCCCTCATTCATGAACGGGCAAGGTTGGAGTCGGATGTTTTTCATGTAAATCCTTTAAATAAATTAGAGTATCACTTACGTTGATACACATGTGCTTATTTCCCGAAAAAATCAAATTAATTTCGTTTTTCGATGAATGAAAAGTAAGCATATTTAAGTATTTGTGTTCTCTTATATTATTGTTCACCATAATGGAATTAATATTGTGTATATATAATCCGGAATGAACTCGATAATAGCACTTTTCCTTGTCAAAACAGTCAACAGATTCCCAACAAAATCTATTTAGCATAAGCCGAAGGCATTTTTTTTCTTCATGAAAAGAATGAAATGAAATATGCAATATGGAATCTTGCACCAGTGATGAAATTGTATCACATTCTTCAAGACTTATAGCCTTTATCAGTAAATTTTCATAATTCATAGTACTTCACATTAGCAATCATAAAAACAATTTATAATAAATATAAGATTAAAGATATATCTTCTAAACGGTCCACGGAAGGTTATTGAATATTATAAATTTTTCTATCAGCATGCCAGTTATTGCATTATTAATAAGTCTCTTATATATTACGCCTTGTTTAATACATTCACAAACTTTAGAGGCTTGCATGGAAAGCATAAAAATAATCTTGCTGCAAAGGGTTGCCAAGCTAGGTCAAATTGGTGATATCGTTAATGTAAAACCGGGCTTTGCGAGAAATTATTTATTTCCTCAAAAAATTGCGCTGAGAGCAACGAAGGGAAATATGAAATATTTCGACGATAAAAGAGCTCAAATTGAAGCAGCTAATGCCGAAACGAGAGCGGAAGCGCAGAAAATAGCAGAAAAAATGAAAGGCGTATCCATATCCATTGTTCGTCAGGCGAGTGATAAAGGACAATTGTATGGATCTGTTACACGTAGAGATATCGCGAACGCCATCAAAAATGCCGGATTTATCGTTACCGCCGGACAAGTTAATTTAAATGCTCCCATCAAGTTGCTCGGCGTCTATGATGTTCCCATCGATTTACATCCGGATGTATTTGTTACCGTAAAGCTTAGCATTGCCAAATCAGAAGAAGAAGCTTTATTGAAAATTGAAGCGGAAACTCCAACAGAAGATCAAGAGGCATGAAACAATTTCTGACTCCGGAAGATATAAATTTTCTAGAAGAAAAATTGAACGCATCTTCTCCTGCTCCTTGGAATGCAATTGATGACAATTCAGTTGATACGGTGTGGGTTGTTCCAAGCGTAGACGGCAACCCCATTGCTCTTTTTGATTATAGAAATAGAGAACAGAATAGTGCTGATGCCCGTTTTGTCGTGTCCGCGAGAAATTATATGAGTATAATGATCGAGGAAATAAAAAATCTAAGAAAAAGGATTTTAGAATTGATTCAATCCAATAATATAGAAGTTCAGAAACGTATGGATTTACAAACTGAATTAACGGAATTGAAGAAAATACTAAGCAACGAAAATGAATCCAATTAAATTTATTTTTGGCGATCCTCTAAAAACAGAAAATATAGCATCGGAAAAATTGACGAAAATAAAAGCCCTCGCAATTTTTTCTTCGGACGTTTTATCTTCCGTTGCATACGCAACTGAAGAAATTTTACTAGTTCTTGGCATATTGTTCTTTCAAGCTTTTTCGCTACCAATTGCGGGAGTGATTGTTGGGTTGCTCTTCATAATATCTACTTCCTACTGGCAGACAATAGAGGCCTATCCTAACGGCGGAGGAGCATTTGTAGTAGCCAAAGAAAATCTTGGAGAGTTCTTCGGATTGATAGCCGGTTCAGCCCTTTTAGTAGATTACATCCTTACAGTAGCCGTGAGTTTATCTGCGGGAGCGAATGCCATTGTATCTGCATTTCCATCTTTGTCTGGAAATGTTGTATCTATCTGTTTGAGCGTATTAACTATCATTGTTATATCCAATTTACGCGGATCTAGAGAATCGGCAAACGTATTATCCATTCCGACGTACTTTTTTATAGGATTGGTATTTTTGATGATCATATGTGGAGTATTTTCTTCAAGTGCGCCAACAGCAATTCGACCGGAAAACGTGTCAGAAACATCTTCTTTACTGGTTCTTATGATCGTTTTGAGAGCATTTGCATCGGGTTGTTCAGCGCTCACCGGAATTGATACCATTGCTAGTGGTGTGCCAGCTTTTAAAAAACCGCAATATAAAAACGCGCAAATTACCTTGATGTTCATGGCTTTAATTCTATCATCAATGTTTTATGGAATTACATTTTTGGCGTATAAATATCACATTGTTCCAATCCAAGGCGAAACGGTAATCTCTCAAATAGCAAAAAACATATTTGGCGGCGGTTTTTTATACTATTGTGTACAGTTTGCAACAGCGTGTATATTGTTTTTAGCGGCTAATACTTCATTTTCCGGATTTCCGAGATTAGCCAGCATCTTAGCCCAAAAAAAATACCTTCCAACACGCTTTGCAAAGCTCGGAGATCGTCTAGCATTCAGCAATGGTATAGTACTACTGGCTTTATTAGCTACGTTTCTTATAGTTATATTCAATGGAGACTCGCATTCATTGATACCGTTATATTCTCTCGGTGTTTTCACTTCTTTTTCTCTTTCCCAAGCTGGAATGGTCAAACATTGGATAAACAATCGAGGGAATAATTGGCATATTAAAGCCGCTCTCAACGCATTTGGAGCGTTGGCGACTTGCATCACATTACTAATTATCGTAGAGAGTAAATTCATACATGGAGCGTGGATTGTAGTTATATTAATTCCAATTTTATTTTGCATCTTCAAAAAGATTAATCGTCGGTATGTAGCAATAAATATAGAGTTAGATTTAAAAAATGGTGGAATTGGAGATTTATTAAGACCAATAAAAAATACGTCGCCAAAAGTTGTTGTTCCAGTTTCAAGAATTCATAGAGGAACGTTGGCCGCACTTAGATTTGCTGTCTCATTATCTGACGATGTTAATGTTATCGCCGTAAATATTAATCAGAAAGAAATCGATCGTCTGAAACTTACATGGAGATCAATGAATTTCCACATACCTTTGGTGTTGCTAAGATCTCCCTATCGTTCGGTCGTTAACCCATTTCTTGATTTTTTATATGAGCAAGATGAGCGAGATCCAGAAAAGGGAAAAGCCATAGTTGTGATGCCAAGTTTTGTTCCAGGAAAATTTTGGCAGAATATTTTACATAATCAGACGGCGGCTATCTTCAAAACCGCCTTATTATATAGAAAACGAAAAAGCGAACAAACTCGTATAATCGTTGAAATTCCATACCAAATGAAAATCTAATTCTATTGATTTTACAATGATATTCTTTTTTCAAATATCGGAATACATGCAAATAAGTAATATTTTTTTATGGTTTCCCATTCGTAAATTTTCATTATGGGTACTTTAAAACATTTATAGACGGTTTTCTTTTTAATATAGAATTTTTCATCGCAATTTATATGATACTTTCTGGAAAACTCGATAAAATTCAGACGTGCAGTTAGTAGATCCTGTTGTTTTTGATCCGTCATTTCTCGAGTTACGGATTTATAATTTACCCAATAATAATATACTGTTTCAGGAACAGTGACTAAAGTTGGTAAAAAATATAATGCTCTTATCATAAAGGCAATATCCTCAAAGTAAACTCCTTCCGGAAAACGTATCCGATGCTGTTCTATCTCCGATCTTCTATAAATTTTATTATACACATAGCATTTTCTTGGGGTTTCAGTAATGCGATACCTGGATATTGCAGAAGTATAAAGTTTTTCGTCGACGATATTCATTTTTTTCCGGATTCTGGATGATGGATATTTTCTTATAATTCCACAGCAAGCCATGCTGGCATCATATTTTTTAGCCGCCTCGTAGAGTTTTTCAAAATAATTTAAATCTATCCAATCATCACTGTCCACAAAACCTATATACTCTCCTTTAGCGATATCCATCGCCGAGTTGCGCGCCGCCCCTACTCCTTTGTTTTCTTGGTTGATAACAACGATACGATTATCTTTGGCAGCTAATTCTTTCAATATGTTATTTGAGTTATCGGTTGAGCCATCGTCAACACAAATTATTTCAAGATTCTCCAGAGTTTGATTAATTATACTTTCCAAACAACGTGATAGAAATTTTTCAACGTTGTAAATTGGTACTATAACTGATACCTTGGGCCGCATTTTTATTTTTTCCTCACAGGATCGATCATTAAAATGATTAATTGTTTAACCTATTAACCAATTAAGAATCTCATACAATAAAAAAATCAGCAAATCATTTTTATAGAATCCAGAACACTTCCTTGCATCCATGATGTTTTCCCGAGATAAGATTCCCCCATTTTAAGCGGTGGAACACTCTCAGGAGTTACGCTTAACGTGTAGTAAAAAAAATCTCCAATATATTTTTGAATTAAGAATTTTAGATCGTGGAGATATTTTTTGTTATTAATTAATTGAAAAATTTTATCATAATTTTTGTGAGTCAGATTAATTTCTATCCCGAAAGAAGACAGTGAAAACTTCGTTCCGAGTTCCGAATTATTTCCCAACTTGAGATCTCCAAGCCGATAGATTTCTCTACGATCCGCCCAAAACGTTTGGATTTGTTTCACGCGAGTTTTAAAATGCAAAAATGAAAAAATAAGTGTTTCCAAACCCGCCGCGCTTTTTTCCTTTATCCAAAACAAATATAAAAATCTCGACATTCTTCTGTCCATTGTCGCGGATGACTCTCCTAAAAAAGTAGCGATTGTCTTTAACAATGGACAATTTATTTTGTTGTGCTGCTGAATGCTTAAATATCGACGCTTGCTAATCTGATAAGAAATTCCCAACAGGCGCGCATTAAAGGCATTTATAAAATCACTCATGGCGGTATCTTTTTCTCTGGTTCGCATGAAGATTAATTCTGCATAAGGAGTTGGAAGTGGAGCATTTAATCCGGAAATAGACAATCTTTCGGTATAGATTACCGGAACTTCATCCTCCATAGAAATTTTTTCAATCTCTGTTCCACGCAAATAAAAGGAATAGATGTTTCTTGTTTTGAAAGGAGCGCCAAGAAAATTTATTTCCTTTCCAAATGAGGTTTCAGAGCCAAATTCTAAAATTTTCGCCGCCATTTCGAATGAAAATTGCGCTGGATTGCTTAATAATTCCTCTTTTAAAGATAATTTTTTATTCCGAATTGCTGCTTCCATTTTTTCAAAATTCCATTTTTAGAAGTATTTTTTACGATTACATCGGTAAACGTATTGATCGAAGTGTAGGACGATAAAAATTTAGACAGCACTAAACTAAGAGGCAGTCCCAAATTTTGAATCCTGTCATCGAATGTGATTTCAATATCTGCTCCCCTAACAAATCCTCGCCAGGTTTGTTCATCGAATCTTCTCGTAGTTATAAAACTATCAATCGATGCAATTGCATCAACTTCCCTCTCTAAAATTGATCCGGAAATATCAGCAAACACTCGTAGAATATCACGAATTTTTTTAATTCCATCTTCGCTAAAGGAAATTGAATTTAGCGATAATGCAGAAATTAATTTCCAAAGTACCTCTCCACTTTTTATTGAAGGCTTTTGAGGAGTAGGACGATCTATGCAATAAATTTTTTTAGTCGGTACTGATAATTCAATTTGTAATTCTCCAGATACTGGAATTTGCTCCGCAATACTTCGATTGGTGCATAATGTATGACCATAGAATATTTTATCAGCCGGGTATTGCGGGTTAAAATTCATATCTATAAAAGAAAGATAAACGTCATCGCCAACGGCGTCTTTCATGTAGGATTTTTTTCTTCTTGATTTCCAAAAAATACCCACGTTGGCATCGTCTAGCGAATAATCGCACGAAAAAAATTCTGGTATGAAAATTTCATCATTATTTTTAGAGTCAACCGCTACAATTTTCTTAACTGAGTATATTTCATTGCTATTATAGCGTCGATAATCGGAAACTAAACAATACTCGACCTGCTTATGATCTAAACGTAATGGCTCTGTAACTTTTGGAAATAAGTTTACTGCAGGAACAGAAGACAATGACAAATTTTTTACTGAAATTTGCATGGCTATATCGTAACTCATTGGAACATAAAGGAAACTTTCGCCCACAATGTCTAGATTTTCTGATAATTCAACATCAAAACCATAGAATTTATCTGCAAAGGCAAAATATTCCTGCAACAACCGAAATCCACTATGAATTGTTTGGGGATAAGGGAAAAGCGATTCATGATCCTCTACTCCGACTGGACTAATTGTAGATATGGATTTATATTGCGAGTCTTTTTGAAAAATTACTTTTTCCTCGGTTGAAAATATTGATGAAAAAAACTTCCCGCGCAAAAGAGCATCCGCATGCATGTAGAACCGTAGTTTTCGCGGAACACTGTTAGCTTGATTGTATTTAATCCCTATTTTTAAATAGTAGGTCGAGTGAGCAAAGTAATTCGGCAGGTGTTCCTTTTGAATCACCGAAACTGTAGAAATTTCTATCGGCCATAATTGCAAATCATGAGCCGTCATGAAAGAACAAGTTTCTCCGGAATTGCTTTTGGCATGTAGCAGAGTGTCCTTCGGAACGACTATTCCCGGAGTTTTCATCGCTCGCGATTGATCTATCTCAAATTTTACCATCACACATGACGGAGTTGGCAGAATAAGCGGTTCATACAGCACACCGAGAAGTGCATTGGCTATTTCTGGAAATTGATCATCTATTTGTTTTTGTAATTTTCCAGTAAGAAAGGCAACGCTTTCTATTAATCGTTCCACATGCGGGTCTGTCGATTCATTATGGGAAAGATCTAGTCTACGAGCAATTTTGGGGAATCTTTTGGCAAAATCGCTCCCCGCGCTTCTGAGGTAGGAAAGTTCATATTGATAATATTCTGATAGAATATCTGTATCGCTTTTTATCATTTTATGTATCCACCGCTATAGGAAATGACAAGGGCGTTTTGCGATTTTCCAGTATAGTCATCGCATCGATATTAACCAATACGCTACTCGGATCATTTCCAATCCCAATCACATGAGATTTAGCATCGATCAAACGCGGCTCAAATTGCCTTATTACGGCATCAATTTTTGATTCCAACGCTTGGATTTCAAAAATGTTTTCCGCTGATGTTGGAGCGGTAATATTTATTCCATAGGAATAGGGAGCGGTTATTTTATCTGCGCTATTTTTCCAAACATTTGATACTCTTGTGTTAAGTAGGCGCGATAAATCATTTAATATGGAGTTTTGTAATTCATTAAATGTCGCAAATCTTTTGGGACTTTGTTCGAATTGTTCCTCTAAATTTTCATCGGTTAATTTTTCAAATAATGATGCAATTGCCGCATTCGTCATTCTATGAATCCTCCACTTTCCATTTTGCAAGATCAATTTTTGTGGCGGCGGTTCCTAAATTTGTCCCATCTTCAGAAAAATCTGTATAGGAATCAGAATACGATGAATAGCGAAATGTAAAGGAAATGTTTTCACCAACGAGAGCAAACGATTGTATCACACATTGAAAAAATTCTTTTGTTTCAATGACTTCTAACTTTTTCATTAGCGATGTTATTTTTTTGATGATAATTTTAGGAATTACCACTCCATTTGCTAATCGTCCTTGGATCATTGCACAATGACTTCCTGGGCCAATATAGATTTTTACGTCTTGCGCTAGTACGGCAGAGTCGGATATTTTATTGCCGTCCAGCAGAGAAAATCTAGATATTTGAAACTCCATGCCGAAGAATTTTGAAAATTTTTCAAACCCTTGGGTATCGCCACTAAAAATTTGATCTGCTGAAATATACCAATCATAACTCAATGAATCTTTATTCAAAGGTTTTTCGAGTAAAGCATTACCTAAGAAAAATGAATTTTCCAACATTAACCACCAATACTAATATCAAAAAATTAGTGAAAAATAGTTAAAAAATAATTTATGATATTTTATAAAATAGATTTACATTTAGCGTCTCGGGAGCGTTAATAGAAAAATAATCGAGCGTGTCGTAGGAATTTGTTGTTGTCACCTTATACTTTTTTGCATAACTAGGGCGTCAGAGCTGCTCTTCCGGGTGCAATAATATCCACGCCGTCTGGAAATTTTTACGTATCCGAAATTTTCGTACATCTTTTCGGCAATTACATTATCCTCCGACACCTCGAGAAATATTTTCTCTACGAAATGGTTCTGCGCATGGTTGTGTACTTCGTCAACCAACATTTTCCCAATACCACGATTCCTAAATTCCGGCAGAACGCAAAACGTTATGATTTCCACCTCATCGTAAATCATTTTTCCCAGGATAAATCCCTGAGCTTCTTTTTCCATGCTCAAAAATCCAAAAAAAACGTCCTGAGACAGCATTTCCCAAAAGGCCTGGGAACTCCAATTATCGTTGAAACAGCGCTTATGAATCATCGCCAGTAATTGCGAGTCTGTTTCGGAAACTTTTTTTATCATGCAAAATATTTCTCTAGAAACGAAAAATACACTTTTTCTAAGTTTTCTAGATCTTCAATTTTGACCTTTTCATTTTTCTGATGAATCGTCGAATCCGGAACGCCAAATTCAATTACATTGCATTGACGTATCATATAACGACCATCAGAAGTGCCTCCAGCAGCAGAAAAAGACGGGGCAACGCCTAAAACTTCTTTTATGGATAAAGACAGTATGTCCTTCAAGTTATCATTATCGCAATAATAAGCCTCTCCGCTCAAAAGAAAATCAAAGGACAGACCATCGAAACCCTCCGCTTCTTGCCGGAGGACGGCTTCTAGTTCTTTCACGGTATAATCATCTCCAAATCTGATATTTAAATTTGCCGACGACCATTCCGGAACTACATTGGTGGCGCAGTTATCGGTAAAAAGTAAAGTGACTTCCGCGTTGGTCTGGGGAAATTTTTTATTCTTGTGCCTCCATTGGTAATCGCTGATTTTTGCGATATATTTGCAGAGATTGGAAAGAGAATTTTTGTAGTTGGATGGATAAGCCGAATGGCCCTGTTTTCCGTGAGATTTTACCGTCACGTTAAGGCTTCCACGATGCCCCAAATAAATTCTATCTCCCAATTGTATACTGGATGATGGTTCTCCGATCAAACAATCATAAGGAATAAGATCATTTTCCGCCGCCCATTTTATCAATGACTGAATACCTTCAGATGACCCAACCTCCTCGTCTCCGGTGATAAATAACTCGATGGTTCCATCAAACTGTTGCCGAATAAATTGAGCCGCCGCGCAGCAGAATGCTGCTATGCCGCCTTTCATGTCAGCTACTCCACGGCCGATTAAAAATCCATCCTCGCAAACGGCAGAAAATGGATCCGAATCCCAACCTTCCCCGGCCGGAACAACGTCCGAATGACCGATAAATCCAAGAACTCTCTCTTTTGAATTTCCGTACTTCGCAAAGAGATTCTTTACAACATTGCTTCCATCTGGAGATTCAAATACGAGAATCTTTGTTTCAAACCCCAACGGCGATAAAAATTGAGCAATGCGTTCTATGGCGCCGTCATTATTAGGAGTTACGCTTCTACATCCGACTAAATCGGCGCAAAAAGACACCACATCCATCTACAGTTATCCTCAAAATTTGAGGACAGTATAGCTCAAAATTTTCTGGAGTTAAATTAACTTTCTGATCAACCAACTTTTTGAAATGTGTAGATACATCTGGTTACTCATAGTATACTGAAGAGCTATTTTAAAAAAATTGTAAGCAATTATGAGTTACTACGATAAAAAAAAGCGTCACATTGAATTGTCTAACCTTTTGAAGTCATATTCAAAGCAGTACTACATTTTTGACGATCCGAGTGTAAGCGATTCCGAATATGATTTATTATACAAAGAACTTTTAGAGATTGAAGAAGAATTTCCGGAGTTAAAAACGTCAGATAGTCCATCCCAGACGGTTGGGGCTAAAATTTTAAAAAATTCCAAGAAAGTAACCCATGCTACCCCGATGTTATCATTGGAAAATGCTTACAGCGAAGAAGATATTTCAAATTTTATCGACCGAGTAAGAAAAATATTAAAAACTGAAAACATTGATTGGGTTTTGGAACCAAAGTTGGATGGTTTATCCGCATCGATTATCTATAAAAATGGAGTACTAGTTTCTGCCTCCACAAGGGGCGACGGTACTGTTGGAGAAGACGTTACTCCGAATGTTTTGAGCGTCGATTGTATTCCTAAAAAAATAGAAAAAACTCCTTCAAATATTGAAATTCGAGGAGAAATTGTAATGTTAAAGTCAGATTTCCAGCAGCTAAATAAACAAAGAGAAGAAAAAGGAGAAAAATTATTTGCTAATCCCCGTAATGCAGCTGCAGGCTCTCTTCGGCAACTGGATTCTAGAATTACGGCTTCCAGAAAGTTGACATTTTTCGCCTATTCTATGATTTCCGACAGTAAAGATATAGCAACCCAAATTGATGTACTCAATGTTTTGAAAAGCTTTGGATTTACCGTATCGGATAACATCATGCTCTGCAAAAATCAGGCGGAAGCATTTGAATTCTATAAGCAAATTGAAAGGCAACGTTCCGAACTCGAATACGATATCGATGGAATGGTCTATAAAGTAAATGATTTATCCTTTCAAAGAAAGTTAGGGGCATCAACAAAATTTCCGAGACATTCAATTGCCTATAAATTTCCGGCAGAAAAGGCGCAAACTACGGTCTTGAACATTATTACACAGGTAGGAAGAACAGGCAGCATAACTCCAGTAGCTGAATTAAAACCCGTCACTGTTGGGGGAGTTGTAGTATCTAGAGCGACACTGCACAATAAAGACGAAGTTGAGAAGCGAGATATTAGAGTGGGAGATCGAGTTGTTTTGCAACGTGCCGGAGATGTTATTCCGCAGATCTTATATCCGATTTTAAATGAGCGCCCAACTAACTCTGTTCCGTTTAATTTCCCCATGACTTGTCCATGCTGTGAATCAGCTCTCATAAAAGAAGAGAAAGAAGTAGCTATTAAATGTATAAATCTTAATTGCAAAGCTCAATTGCTGGAAAGATTGAAGCACTTTGTCTCAAAGTCTGCGTTTAATATTGAAGGGCTTGGAGAACAGAACGTTCGATTTCTGTTCGAAAATGAAATCGTAAAAAGTCCAGTTGACATTTTTTACATTGAAGAAAGAAACAAAGAATTACATATTGAAAACGCAGATGGTTGGGGAAAACAGTCCGTTGAGAATCTTTTTAAATCTATAAACGCGGCCAGAACAATATCGCTGGATAGATTTATTTACTCTCTAGGAATCCCTCAGGTTGGCAGAGCAGTATCTAAATTGATTGCGAATTTTTTTCAAACGTATTCTCACTTTTTAGATTGTATTAAAAACAGAGAAGGAAAAAAGTTATCGGAAATCCATGGTATAGGGTTTTCAATAGCTAATGATTTTAGTACTTTTTTTGACAATGAAAATAATTTAAAAATAATTCAAGAGTTATGCGGAGATGGAATTTCCAGAGGCGTTATAGATGTCATTGGTATAGAATCCTTTGAAAAAAACATCTTTTCTGGACAATCGATAGTTTTCACCGGCAGTTTTAAAAAATTTTCAAGAGAAGAAGCCAAAAGACTTGCGGAAAAATTCGGAGGACGAGCGGCATCGTCGGTTTCGTCAAAAACCTCTTTGCTTGTTGCAGGAGAAGGTGCAGGACAGAAATTAAATCAGGCGAAGGAACTTGGAATAAAAATTGTTTCTGAGGATGACTTTATAAAAATTATATCCACCTCTGAGGAGTAACTTAATTTCTATGAACCAGATAGATTTCATTTTTTTCTGCGAATATACGTTACTTCTTCTTGACTCTTTGATTAAAAGACAATACATATACTGAATGCAAAATGATACAGAGAGAGGGCAATATGTCCGTTAAGGAGAAGGTTCTTGTTTCCAGAACAATTGCTGTTCCAGCGGATACAAATCCGTGGGGCGATATTTTTGGAGGGTGGATACTATCACTAATGGACATCGCAGCAGGTAGTATTGCGGCCAGGCTTGCAAGAGGCAGTATAGCTACGAAAGCCATTAAAGACGTCACATTTGACGCTCCTATTTTCGTAGGAGATGAGGTTTCAGTATACGCGGAAGTCGAGAAAATCGGAAATACATCCATAACGCTAAATATTTACGTTACCATAAAAAGAAAAGGACAGAATGAGGAAATAGACGCTGTTAAAGGAGTGTTTGTGATGGTTGCTCTGGACGAAAATAGACGACCTCGTCCAGTAAGACAAAAGTGGGCGGATGTCTGAAGGTTATTTCACATTAGAATTTATCAATTAACTGTTGGGGATTTATTATGAAAAAAGAGAATAAACAATCCAATGAAGAATTAACAGGAAATTCTGAAATTGCAGATCAAAATAATGATTTCGAGGAACAAATCAAAAAATTAAAGGAAGAGATTCGCGTGCTTAGCGACGCTCTTTTGCGCAAAGCTGCCGAATCGGAAAATCTCAGAAAAAGATTGGAAAAAGAAAAAGAGGAAGCCATAAAGTACTCTAATGCCAAATTTGCTAAGGATCTACTTTCTGTCATTGATAATTTTGAAAGAGTAACTGAAAATTCCATATCCATTAAAGAAAAAATCGAAACTGATGTTAATTTAAAAGCACTTTTCGATGGAATTCTATTATGCGAAAAAGAGTTAATTTCGGTATTTAAAAAACACGGAATTGTTAAAACAGAGATTAAAGAAGGAGATGAATTTAATCCTGAATATCATCAGGCCATGTGTGAATTGTGTAGCCCTGACCACAAAGCCGGATCCGTAATAAAAGTACTTCAAACGGGCTATACTTATCATGATCGTCTTTTGCGTCCGGCGATGGTAAGCGTTTCTAAAAAACATGAATAAGTTAAAACCCCTATGTATAGATCTTGATGGAACTTTAATAAACGAGGACGTAACCCTAAAAGCAAGCAAAATATATCTCGAGCGGCATTTTTTTAATGTACTCCGTATGTTTTTTTGGTTATTTCTTGGAAGAGCCTATTTCAAACAAAAACTTTCGGAATCTGTTGAATTGGATCCGCAATCCTTAAGGTATAACGAAAAATTTTTGGAATTTGTTCTAAAAAAGAAAGAAGAAGGACATAAAATTTTTCTCGCGACAGCATCTAATCAAATCTACGCAAATAAAATAGCAGATTATCTTGGAATTTTCGATGGAATTTTTGCAAGTACCTGTCACGTAAATTTGAGGGGGAAAATAAAGGCCAGAGCCCTTGTCATGATATTTGGAGAAAATGGGTTTATCTATGCTGGAAATTCCATAGACGACGTCCATATTTGGAATAAAAGTGCGGAATGTATTTTGGTATCTCCGACCAAAAAAACGCTAAAAAGAATGCACGGTCAAAAATATTTGTTATTTGAATAGGAAATAATATGGCACGTTCACAATCTCCTGTTGCCATCGCACATATTGTGAAAAAAATAATTAGAAATGTGATCAATAGACCAGATTACGCAGAAATTTTTTCAAATTGGACAGCAGTTGTTGGAAATGATACGGCATCCATGTGCGTTCCTCATAAAGTAGTGAATATTGGTAAAGACAAGGTACTTGTGTTGAAGACCATCAAAGGTCGTGGCCTGGAAATTCAACATGAAGCATATAAAATTCTCCATATGGTAAATCTGTTTCTAAAAAAGAAAACCTTTTCTCGAATAAAAGTCATTCAGACGGATAAAACGAAAAACACAAATTAAGATATTAAATTAATAAATTAGCTTGGAAGCTAATGGGAATTCCCGTTGGAGCTGATTGTGTCCTTCAATAAAAATATGCTAAACTATTAGCATTTGTAGATGTTTTGTATGATTAAAAAAATAATTAAAAAAGTAAAAAGTTCCTATACCGTTAAAAATTATAGAAGCATCTATCCCTATGTTAAGCCATATAAGCTCCGGGCACTACTTGCCATTCTAGTGACTCTTCCAGTCGGAATGATGGATACGGCCATTCCATGGGCTCTAAAATGTTATATGGATTCCATAACCAACGGAAAAAGCTCCACCATAAGCATGTATATGCCGATTTTCATTCTAATTTTCAGCATAGCTCAGAGTGTATTCACCTACGCGTCAACGTATCTTAACTCCTGGGTTGGCGTTAAAATTAGCAACGGTTTGAAATATGATTTGTTTAAAAAATTAATGAGATATGAAGCAGCATTTTTCGATAAAAACGCGTCGGGAATTGTGCAAGCAAGATTTAACACCGATGTGGATACTGCCTGCAACGGCCTATTAAATAATTTAAAGATGTTTTCCACAAGAATTTTTAATTCTATTTCTTTAATTATCGCCTTATTTGTAATTTCTTGGAGATTGGCCATTGTCGCCGTCATAGTACTGGTGATTGCGCTATACCCTCTATCGACGATCCGCAAACGCATAGATGGGATAGTCGGACAAGCAGTTTTTTCAGGAGCGGCCATAGCGACCCATTATATTGAAGCTTTTTCTGGAAATAGAGTTGTAATGTCCTACAATCTTTATGATCACCAGATGAAAAAAATATCAAATGCTCTTGATTTTGCATTTAAGCTGGGTATTAAAATGATTCAGCGCACTGGAATTCTATCTCCGATAATGCATTTTGTAATAGGAGCTGGCATTGCAGTTATTATATGGATGGGAAGTTATTTAATCTATCATGATTTACTTACGGCCGGAGGATTTGTTGCCTTTGTAACTTCCGTTATAATGCTCTATCAGCCAATAAAATCCATCGGCAATGATTTCAACTTAGTTCAAGTGTCACTGATGGCTATGGAAAGAGTATTCTCTATACTTAAAGAGACTCCTGGCATAGTAAATAGAGCGAATGCCATACCGTTGGTTTCCGTAAAAAACAAAATTGAATATAGGAATGTAGACTTTGAATACGAAAAAGATAAACCTGTTTTAAAAAAAATCAATCTGGATATCAAAGTTGGACAGACAATAGCTTTTGTTGGAAATTCTGGAGGAGGAAAAACAACTTTAGTAAATCTACTGCCGCGATTTTATGATGTAACTTCCGGAAAAATCTTAATAGACGGAACAGATATCAGAGATTTTCAATTGGATTCCCTGAGAGAAAAAATATCCGTAGTATTTCAGGACAATTTTTTGTTTACCGGAACGATTCGCGATAATATTCTGTTGGGTAGAAACAATGCTTCTCCGCAAGAAATCGATCAAGCGGTAAAATCAGCCTGTCTAGAGGAATTTGTTTCCAAGCTTAATAAAGGGCTGAATACCGCCATAGGAGAAAGAGGAGTTTTGCTTTCCGGAGGGCAAAAGCAACGTGTAGCCATAGCGCGCGCGTTTATCAAAAACGCTTCCGTTGTGATTTTAGACGAGGCTACATCTGCGCTGGATAATAAGTCAGAGGCGGTTGTGCAAAAAGCCATTGATAATCTAATGAAAGACCGCACAGTACTTATCATAGCTCATAGATTATCAACGGTAAGAAATGCAGATAGGATAGTCGTGATAAATAATGGAGAAATAGTCGAAATCGGCACCCACGACGAGCTAATATCCAAAAAAGATATATACGCTTCGCTATATAACACTCAATTGAAGTAGTTATATATGAAAGCAACAATATACTTGCTTTAGGGAAGCGTTTTTTTTATGTTATACGGCGGGGGCAATTAGCTCAGTAGGTAGAGCATCTGACTTTTAATCAGGTGGTCGCAGGTTCGAATCCTGCATTGCCCACCATCTGGAGTTTCGGGAAAAAAGAGGACATTGTGTTTGAATCCGGTTGCCCGGACTTCTGAGCGATCTAGGTGAACAAAGAATACGACGGCGGGAAAAACACAAAAACCGCCTCTGTCCAAGTGGAGACTCATTTGCAAGAGATCAAACAAAATAGCCGAAAAGATCAAAATTTCGACCTGGATCATTTTCTGTCGCAAATGCGAATTCTCCAGGAGCGAATTTCCGCCTGTTCCTTTCTCGGCAAAAGCAAGGAAATTGCTCAAAAAAACGCTCAAGCCAGGGCTTTCTCTCCCTAAACGAAGATTTCGCTATGGAGATTGCCCAACAAAGCTAGAAACCATATGATAAATGTGATTGAATACACTATCATATTCGTAGAATTTCTATATTTACGATATCACTTTTTTCTCGACTTTTTTATGGAATTCTTATGGAATATACAGGGCTTTTTAATTCTCGGAAAGCAATGCCCAAATTACGACATTCTTGCATATCGGTTGTTCGCAGATATTGCGTTGATTTTTTAGTATTCGGCATGGAGAACTAAAAAGCCCTGGGCTTATAGTAATGATAGTAATGATTTTGTTGATTATCCATCACAATTTAGCTAGCGGAAGAGACAGTCGCCTAATGTCATTTTTTGTGGAAGGGACAAGCAAAAGCCGAACGCGCACACACCGCAGCGTGCTCGCTATACATGAGGGTGCGGTGTTCGACTTTGGTGCATTAGATTTTGAGCCTATTGCAAATTATATCAGGTTTCATTGCAAATTAACTAAAGGATTTTTGAAGCACTCTGGA
>JAISQI010000008.1 GCA_031274295.1 Holosporaceae bacterium | reverse complement strand
AGGGCATCACCTCCACACCTCTTGCAATTTATCACATCTTCCTCCACATCTGATCCTTCCACTCTTTATATCATGTGTATATTCGGTAGACAATCCCAAGACTAGTCCTTGGAATCCGATTGCGTTTTATTTTCTTTATTCTGGGAAAACACAAACTTACCTATTAGTGATTCCAAATTTAGTGGACCAGATGTATTTTCTATCTCATCCCCTTCTTTTAATAATTCTTCATCGCCGCCCGGAACCAGCGACAGATATTTTCCGCCAAACAATCCATCGCTAGACACGTTAGCGCTGCTATCTTTGGGAAGCTGCAATTCCTTGGAAACATAGAACTTTACAACGGCGAAAAATGAATCTGGATCCACTTTCATCTCTATGATTTTTCCAACTTTTATGCCACTGATTTTTACATCGCCGCCTTCAGATAATCCGTCTGCCTTATCGAATTTCGCCGTCAGCATGTATCCATCCGTTCCTTTCCACCCGGATTTTGTATACACATAGTTAAAGAAGAAAATTGCTATTACTAGAACGAAAACCCCAACTATCGTTTCAAATGTACGACCTTTTTCCATATTTATTCCTACAAATATTGACCACCATTTACATTTAGCACCGCCCCCGTTATAAAAGAGGCTTTGTCACCAACTAAAAATAAAACAGAACTTGCGATCTCGTCAATTCGCCCAAACCTACCAAGAGGAATAGTTGCTTTTATGCTTTCTTTTACATCGCTTCTAATAGCGTCGGTCATATCCGTCGATATGTATCCGGGAGCTATGGCGTTTACGGTGATTCCTGCGGATGCAGATTCCAACGCAAGAGACTTCGTAAGCCCCAGAATTCCAGCCTTTGCCGCAGAATAATTTGACTGTCCAACTTGTCCTTTTAATCCGTTTACGGAGCTTATATTTACAATTCTACCGAATTTTTTATCTCTCATTGTTGGAACGACTAGCCTACACATATAAAATACAGAGTTTAGATTGTTTTCTATAACCAATCTCCAATCATCTGGATTCATTTTATGTAACATTGAATCTCTTGTTATACCAGCATTATTGACCAAAATATCTATGGTTCCATCCAAAGCTCGACAGACTTCAGAAATTCCATTTTCACAGGATTTATAATCAGATACGTTCCAGGAAAAAATTGGGATTCCCGTATCGTTGTGAAATTTTTCAGCCGTGGCAGTTCCATTATGATAATTAGCGGCCACCAGATATCCAGCTTCAGCTAGCGCTCTGGAAATCGCGCCGCCTATTCCCCTTGTTCCACCCGTCACAAGAGCTATTTTTTTCACTGACATATCCCCAATCATCGAAAACTATTGCTGTTGGTATCAAGTAATACTATCATCTAAAAAATTGGTACACTACAAAAAAATATGATTTCCATAAAAACACTCTCTGTTTTAGGCCATGAAAAAGAAGAAGCTGTCCTACACGAAGCGATAGCGCATGACAAAGTGTTTCCCACATGGATTTTTCATGGACCGTTCGGAGTTGGAAAATCAAGCATCGCTTATAAATTCGCCAAATGTCTTCTTTCCGGTTTTATTCCGGCAAACAACACCCTGGATATTCCACCTGAAAATCCTATACACAAGCTGGTGGATCTACGAATTCATCCGGATTTTTTTGTGTTGGAACAGAGCAACGAGTCAATCTCCATAGATGACACAAGAAAATTACTTCTGAAAATTAGAAAATCCCCCTCCGTATCGCAGCGAAGAGTTTTAGTGCTGGAAAATTTCTCTAATCTAAACAAAAATATTTATAATTCTCTGCTAAAAATGCTGGAAGAACCTCCACAAAACAGCGTAGTTATTATGATTTGCAACAACATCGGAATAATTCCTAAAACTCTACTATCCAGAGTCGCCAAAATATATTTCACCCCCCTGAATAAATCTCTGGTTAAACAGATTCTAGACAGCCGAGATATAAAAAATTCCGAAAGTCTAGCACGATTGTCGGAAGGATCTGTTGGCTATGCGTTGCATCTGAATGACAACAATGGAATAGAAATTTACAATAATATTTTAAAAGGCTTCTCCAGCATCGGAAATCTATATCAGAAAACGCTCAAATGGATCATCGACAACAATCTGTGCGATAATTTTGAGATAATAAAAACAAGCATCCTGAGAATATTGAAAATATACATTGCAATACTAAGCGATACCGCAGATGAAAACTATGAAGAAGAAATTAAGATTTTGGAACCGATTGCAAATGCCAAAAGAAATTATCTCGATCGAGAAATTAAAAAAATCCAAGAAATTATTTTCATGATAGGGTTATGCGATCCTCTAATTCTTGATAGAAATGCTGTTATTGCAAACACCTTCGAAAGATTTTTTAAATAGAGAGAAAAATGAGCCCCGATATAGAAACTTTAATACAAAAGATTTCCAGGTTACCTGGACTTGGCCCAAGATCGGCAAGAAGAATCGTCATACACCTAATAAAAAATCGCGAACAAAGCATGGATCCACTGTTAATGTGCTTGGACAACGTTTGTAAAAATGTAAAGATATGTCCCATCTGTTCGAGTATCGACACTTTTACAGATATTTGCTCGATTTGTGCCGATAAAAATCGCAGTAAAGACGTCATCTGCATTGTTGAAAGCGTGTCAGACCTCTGGGCCATCGAAAGAACATCTTGTTTCACGGGACAATATCATGTGCTCAGAGGATTACTATCTTCCCTCGATGGACAAGGGCCGGAAGTTTTGATGCTTGAAAAGCTTCAAAAACGCTGTCAGGAAAATCATATCAAGGAAATCATTATTGCACTAAGCGCAACCATGGAAGGTCAAACCACGGACCACTATATAAAAAACTTCTTTAAAAATATAAACGTAAAAACAACCTCTTTGGCACATGGCATTCCGATCGGCGGAGAACTCGATTACCTAGATGACGGAACTTTATTTACGGCATTTTCCGCCAGAGGTTAAAAACTAACCGACGCATCCGACTACATTTACTGCATTTAAAAAATCCAACCAGACTTCTCGTTTTTGTGAAGGCGAGCGCAGCAAATACGCCGGATGAAAAGTCGGAATAATTTCAGCGGAAATGGCGTCGATTTTTGTCTTTTTTCCGCGCAATTGTACGATCCCCTGAGACGTTTGCAGCAGTGCTTTGGTAGCCGTTCCCCCGAGACATATAATCACCTTAGGATCAATCAAAGCGATGTGTTGTAATACATATGGACGAAATAATTCTATTTCCTGGTTGGTTGGAGTCCTGTTTCCCGGAGGTCTCCATGGTAAGATATTGGTAATGTAAACTTCTGTTCGATCAAGCCCCACGGAAGCTAAAATTTTATCCAGTAGTTTTCCACTCTGACCTACAAACGGCACTCCATACTTATCTTCTTCTGCTCCGGGAGCTTCCCCAAGTAGTAGTAGGTCGGCTTTTTCGTTACCAACTCCAAAAACAATGTTCAGAGCGCAATTTTTTAGCGGAGTGTCTATCTGAGCAATTACTTCCTTTAGCTCCGCTAGAGTTGAGATCTCTTTCTTCGTTTCTCCGGGGATAAATCTCTCGTTGGACGTAATATCTGATACTCCCGCATCTAAAAACCATTCTAAAACATGATGGAACTCTTTTTCTTTCATTTATTTTCTTATTAACGCCTCTTCGATGAGTTTCTTAGTGTTGTCCACCCCATAGAGAGCAATAAATGATCCCATGCGCGGACCATCTTCTTGCCCTAACAAACTACGATACAATGTATTGAACCATGATTTCAAATCAGCGGGCGCATGCTTTTTTCCGATTTCAAATACAATGCTTTGAATTTCATCACCGGATTCGGTTCCATTTAATTTATCTAATTCCGCCAGGAGATCTTTCAGAGCTTTTCTTTCCCATTCCAGCGGAATCGAATAGCATTTTTTTGATTTAACAAAGTCCCGGTAGTAGTTAATGGCATGATGCACCAGCTTGTTCAAAAAAGGCATTGCCTCCGGAGAAGCATTCCCCAAATACTTTTTAATAAATCCCCAAAGAAGCTCATCATCATCTGTATTACATACGCTCACTAAATTTAGCAGCAGAGAAAATGATAGGGCGGCCTCGGATCTTGGAGGATTTCCTTTATGAATATGCCAAACAGGATTGTTCACTTGTTTAACTGGCTCCTGTGTTTCAAAATTCCTCAGGTGCGATGCATAATCGTCTATTTGCCTGGGAATAACATCGAAATATAATTTTTTGGCGCTTCGGGGAGAGGCAAACATGAAATTCGCTAGGCTTTCGGGAGGAGCGTATCTCAGCCATTCGTCGACGCTGAGACCATTTCCTTTGGATTTTGATATTTTCTTCCCTTCTTCATCCAAAAACAATTCATAATTAAAACCGTCAGGGGGATTTCCTCCTAAAATTTTGCAAATTTTGCTGGACAATATAACTGAATCAATGAGATCTTTTCCCGCCATTTCATAGTCGACTCCGAAAGCAACCCACCGAGCGGCCCAATCAACTTTCCATTGTAATTTACAATTGCCATCAATTACGGGAAGTTCTGTTAACTCTCCATTTTCATCTTTGAAGACAACGGTACCGTTTTTGATTTTATATTCTTCTATTTTTACCTGCAGCACGCGTCCGGTCCTGGGAGAAACTGGCAAAAACGGACTGTAGGTGGCCGCGCGTTCTTCCCTTAGGCTAGCCAGCATAACTTCTAAAATTTCCTCGTGGTGAATAAGAGCCTTAAGCAATATTTCGTTGAGAATTCCACGCTTGTAACAATCGGTCGCGCTTTTAAACTCGTATTCGAAATTGAACGAGTCTAAAAATTCCATCAATTTATTATTATTATGATGTCCAAAACTCTGGTGACATCCGAACGGATCTGGAACTTTTGTCAGAGGAAATCCAATGTATTTCGCCACCATTTCACCGTTGGGAATATTGTCCGGAACTTTGCGCAACCCGTCCATATCATCTGAAAACGCGTAAAGTTTAGTCTTCGTTCCCGTGAGACATTCAAAAGCATGTCTTATGTAAGTCGTACGGACTACTTCTCCAAAAGTCCCGATGTGAGGTAACCCCGATGGTCCATAGCCGGTTTCAAACAAAGCGTATTTCTTCTCCCGAATGCTTTTTCTAGATAACAATTTGCGCGCCTCTTCAAATGGCCAGGATTTCGCATCTTGGTAAACGCTGTTTTCGTATTTTTTCATTATTTGGTCCTGAAAACTCTCATGATAGATTATACATTATTTTATTTCTCTGAAAATGAAAAAATGGCTGCCCATATCGCTACTGTACTTGTATAATATATGTATGAAAAATATCAGAATAAAAGTCCTTCTCGGAAGCAAAAATAACCATCCGAGATGGTTCGTCCTCTCTGTATTTTTCTTTTTGCAAATTATAGTTTGCAAAAATGAATAAAAAAAATACCCTATATTAATTTTTATTATAGAAAATAATTTGGACATTGATTATTTTAGGGGAGAAAAAAATGAAGAAATTATTTATAACGACTATTTTAGCGACACAGTTGCTTACCGCAGAAGCTATGAATGTAGCTCGCCGTCACACGTTTACCCCGGAAGAAGACCAGAACTTAAAACTTCTCGTGGCAAAATTGGAATATGAGAACTGGGAGGGAGTAGCAAAAAATATGCCCGGAAGAAGTGTTAGACAAGTAAGGGAACGATGGAAACATTATTTATCAGGTACGAATAAAAATTCGTTTTCAATTGAAGATGATCAAATCCTGCTTGAAAAAGTAGCAACCCTGGGCCCTAAATGGACCAAAATTACTGCTTTTTTTCCAGGTCGGACAGATCTACAAATAAAGAGTAGATATTATCAGCTGCTAGCACAACAAGAGCCAAAATTTTACTCTCCTCGACTTCAAGCTCTAAACGCAATCAACCAAGGAACCATTGTTGCCCCTCTCGCGAAAATTGAATTGGCGCAGCCAAATGATGAAGAAAATCCACGAGAATTATTTGTTACACCTCATAACTCTGAAGCTCGCATGGCTCCCCATGATGGCTCTGAAAGTCCTCGAACTTCAGATCTAGACGCCACAATCAACTCAAAATCGGTTGCCCCTCTTGCGAGAACTGAACTGGAGCAAATAGATAATGACATAAACAACCTATCAGAAGATGGAGAGTTTACAGGCATTTTTGAAGACCCCTGGGTTTACTATTATAACCGCTACGCTGAAAAGGACTTTTTATAAAAACCAATTTTATTTTTTATCCTATGATGTTCATGGTTAAAAATCAGAAAAAGGTCCGTCTGCGATACCAGTCCGGACCTTATGGCTGCTTTTACTTATACTTTAAGCTCTAACGCAAAGTATTTTAGAAAAGGAAGTTATCTTCTTCCTCTTCTATTTCCACCGGCTTGTGGCACAACAGTTGCTGGCTCATCTGAATATTGGTTATGATACCTGCTATCACTTGACTCATAAATAGCAGTCTCATCAATAGTCTCATTTACTCTGTCAGTAAAGAGTCTATTCCCATTTATATCAGATGCAGGCATTTTTTCGTTGCACATTTTTAATACTTCGTTCTTCAGTTTTTTATCTACCTTATCTAAAGTTAACAAAATTTGAGCAAATATTGACACTTTCTGGTGTTCCTCAAGTGATGCCTGGTCGATAATAGCCATACAGGCAGCAAAAGCTTCCCGAGAACTCAACGTTTCCTTATGCTTATTGAAACTTAGATTACCTTCATACTGTTGAGGAGCAACACTTTGCTCTGCACTACCGCCGCGTCCGCCACTGCGTCCACCGCGCCCGGCTTCCACATCTACTATTCCACCCAAAAACATTCCCGCTAAAGCTAAGCCACATAATACCGATTTCATCTTCATGTTACATCTCCTTTTGTTTAACATGGATCGATTATGCAGCCAAATGTTTAATTTTTTATTAAAAAGTAAAATTTTTTATAATTATGTTTCGAGTCTTTTGTTTCCGACTGCAAAATTGGAAATTCGGAATTTCACTCCACGTTTTTGGCATTTTCGTAGTTGGCGAAGGATTTTATGTCGGCGGCGATGGCGGCGAGGGCTGACTTTAGAGCGGATTCGTCGGAAACGTCCCAGAGATACGGCGCGGAAGTGCCGCTGGCGCAGCTGTCCAGATAGGAATAATCAAAGGTTATGATCGTATTGAGGTCGTTCCAAAAGGGCGTTCGCTTGCAATTGGCCTGTTTGCGGTATTTTATCACATAAATGCGGATATCGTCCCCCCAATCGGCCTTTAATTTCGCGTAGGCGCTCTGG
>JAISQI010000060.1 GCA_031274295.1 Holosporaceae bacterium | reverse complement strand
GTCTCTTGTGCAAAAATAAGAGTAGAAGTTCCAAGGGCGCACAAACCCAAGAATGCTTTAGCAAATAACTTTTTCATTGTGTGTCTAATTTAAAAGATTAATAATTTTCTTGTTTTATTTATATATTGGTAATTTATTTATTAACAGCGTGAAAAGCGGAGAGAGCGGGATTCGAACCCGCGATACGGTTCCCCGTATACACACTTTCCAGGCGTGCGCCTTCAACCACTCGGCCATCTCTCCGAAGCCCAGCATAATTTAAAATTAGTTCCGGGCCAGCAATTCTACGTCATATGGGAACTTAGATCAATCTGGGTTGGAGGAATTTTGTCCGGGGCAAAGTACCAACAATGAGATTTCGTTAGCCATTGAATCGCCGGGGTTTTTATTGTACTCTGAAAACTGTCTTCTAGGATGAGATAATGGTCAAAATAAAGGTATATGGCAATCAAAAAATAGATGGAATTGTTCCGATTTCCGGAGCTAAAAATTCCGCACTCCCTTTATTGGCCGCTGCGATTTTATCTAGCAATAGTTTAAAATTGAAAAATGTTCCGCCGCTTCTGGATGTTAGTACTATGTTAGATTTGCTCGAAAGTCTCGGCGCCACTTACCAAATTAATCAGGATTCCATGTATGCCAATACTATCGAACTTAAAGCAGATTCCATTTATAATTTCACCGCTCCCTACGAAATAGTGAAAAAAATGCGCGCTTCTATTTTGGTTCTTGGACCTCTTTTGGCGAGGTTTGGAAAGTGCAAAGTTTCTCTTCCAGGGGGGTGTGCGATCGGAGTAAGACCCATTGATTTACATTTGAAAGGGCTAGAAGCTCTGGGAGCGACTATAGATTTGAGTGATGGATACATTCGTGCCAGCGCAGCCAACGGACTAAAGGGAAGCGATTTCGATTTTCCAACGACGACTGTCACCGGAACAGAGAATGTTATGTTAGCGGCGACGTTGGCGGAGGGGACTACGGTATTAAAAAATGCTGCCCTGGAGCCGGAAATCATAGATCTCGCGAATTGCCTAAACAAAATGGGAGCTAAAATTTCAGGACATGGAACCAGTACTATTGTTATAAAAGGAGTAACCAGTTTACACGAGGCCGAGTATAGCGTTATGCCGGATCGGATCGAAGCAGGAACGTATGCCATCGCCGCTGGCATTACCAGAGGGCGCGTGGACCTGATCGGAGGAAATTTCAGAAAGCTTCTGCCGTCTTTTATCGATAAAATGGAAAAGGCGGGACTCCGTTTTACGGATATCGAAAACGGATTGCGGGTGGAATATTCCGGAGAATTGTCTCCAATATCCGTTAATACTGAGCCGTTTCCGGGATTTCCTACCGATTTGCAGGCTCAAACTATGGCGATGCTTTGTTTTGTAAATGGGGAGTCCAATATATATGAAAATATCTGGGAAAACAGATTTATGCATGCTGCAGAGTTGATGAGAATGGGGGCGAATATAACGGTTTTTCAAGCGCATGCCAATATAAAAGGAGGAAAGCGGCTTAAGGGAGCTCCGGTGATGGCAACGGATTTGAGAGCTTCTATTTCTTTGGTTTTGGCGGCATTAGCGGCCGATGGTAGCACGATCATTGACAGAGTATATCATCTGGATCGAGGATACTGTTGTGTAAAAGAAAAATTAGCGAACTGTGGCGTTACGATAGATAGAATAAGTTGAGGGGATATATTATGAAGCTAATAAATGAAGCAAGTTTTAATGAAGATGTGTTGAGCAAGGATTTTGTCGTGGTGGATTTTTACGCCGACTGGTGCGGCCCCTGTCGAGTAATAGCTCCATTTCTAGAGGAAATTCAATCTGAATTGGGGATTGAAATAATGAAAGTCAATCTTGACGAAAGTCCCAACATTGCGTCTCAATATAATGTCATGAGTATACCAACGCTGGCGATTTTTAAAAAGGGAGAAAAAGTTTCTACGAACGTTGGAGCGGCGTCAAAAGCCCGCATAATTGATTGGATAGAGTCTCATCGGTGATGACTCTACCGGATGTTCCACGTGAAACTTATGAGAAACTGGAAATATACAGAAATCTTCTCCTAAAATGGCAAAAAGCTATTAATTTGGTTTCACGTGGAACATTACATGACGTTTGGATGGAACATATTCTTGATAGTTTGCAAATAGCTCCCTATATTCAGGGAAAAAAAGTTCTAGATGTCGGGTCGGGAGGAGGATTTCCCGGAATGGTGCTGGCTATCGCCGGAGATTTTTCCGTTACGTGTATAGATTCCGATAGGAAAAAGATGATTTTTTTAGCGGAAGTTGCAAGAGCCACTGAAACAAAAGTCGAACTCCTAACCGAAAGAATAGAAAAATTACAAGCGGATAATTTTGATACGGTTTGTTCACGTGGATTCTCCGAATTGTCCAGTCTTTTAAAAATAACCAATAGATTTTCGGCAGCGGGCGTGTTTTTTAAGGGATCAAAGCTAAACAAGGAAATCGAAAAGGCGCGTCTCCTGTTTGATTTTCAATATGAAATATACCCTAATAAAGTCAAAGATCACGGAGAAATTGTGGTTGTTAGGTCAGTAAAAAATAACGGATAAACATGGGACAGGTGTATCGTATTTCCTCCGGGGGCGATTTTTTAAAAGAAGTGGCGGAAATATTATTATCTCAGCGGGATCTGGAGAGGTATACGGTGTGCCTCCCCAATGGGAGAAGTTGTAGAATACTCAAAAATTATCTATTGAACAATGAGGCGATATTCCTTCCGAAGTTGGTGAATATTTCAAGTTTTTTATCCTTTGATGAAATGATTTTACCACTTGTGGAGTTTCTGAAGACGGAAAAGCAAGGCATTTCCTTTGGCACCTTATACGAACTTGCAGAAAGTCTATCTCTCCTAATAAAGGAGTTAATTCTCAATAAAATTGAACCGGAACAATTGAGCATGATCATTCCGGAAAATTTGCAAAAATACTGGAACCATACGATTGCAATCATTGACGCTGCCATGAGGGCGCCTAAAATAAAGAAAAATATAAATCTGATCCGTGAAAAACTGGACGTTTTTTTAAAATCGATAAAACCAGAAAAACTGGTCGCCGTTGATATTGAAGCAGGAAATTATTACGCAAAGTTACTTATGAAAAATGCCTACGAACATGGAATTGCTGTTTTCGACGACATGAATTTTGCAGAATTGCCAAACACCATAGAGTATACGGAATTTAATTCTATTTTTGATGAAGGATTGGGCGTTGCTCTTGCCATAAGAAAGGCCGTTTTTGAACAAAAGAGCGTTTTAGTGGTTTCTCCGGATCCAGATCTTACCGAAATCATCAAATCGGAACTTAGACGTTGGAATATATTGGCCGACGATTCGAAGGGGGTACCTTTTTCCAAAACAAAAGATGGCCTATTGGTTTCTTTGGCCATTGATGTCATAGAGAAAGGGTATGACTGCGTTTCGGTTATAAGTTTTATAAAAATGAACCCTCTGTTTCTGTCAATTACTCTAAAGTTAGAGCTATTTTTTAGACAGCAGAAGTCCGTTCCGCCTAATTTTTTCACGGCTTTTAGTTTGTATCAGACGGAAGACAAAGATCTGCTTACGTTGGTTGGTAAAATAGCCATCATTGCAAATGATGCCAACGAAATGAAACTTTTGAGCGAGTGGTTGGACGTATGCTGTCAATTGATATCGCTAATTAACCGGGAAAGCGTTGAGAAATTAAGGGAGATTGTCCCCCAGTCTTTTTCGGACTTATCTGTGAAAATCACTCTGCAAGAATTTTGTATTTTTTTCAGAAATTACATTGGTGCACTTCCGGTAAGGGCGGTCGTCAGCTATACGCCCAATGTGGTTATTCTGGGAATAATCGAAGCTCACCTTTTGAACGCGGATCAAATAATTATTGCCAGTGTCAATGAGGAGTCTTGGTTTAAATCATCTGAGAAAAATGATTTCTGGATGACTCAATCGATGCTGAGACATTTCGGCATACAATCCAATGAAATGAAAAATGAATTTAGGCGAAAGATTTTTAAGGAACTTATTCATAAAAAAAATGTCCTCGTTACTAGATCGATATTGGCCGGGAATGTCAAACGGCAGAAATATCGATACTTAGATAAAATTACTGAAAATTTGAACGTTATTGATGCGGCATGGTTGCAAAAGACGCTTCTCGATGTACAAAAAATTCATCGATCGGAAAAAATAAAATTTTCCGATCCAAACCCCAGGTTGCAATTGCGTCCAAGAAATTTTTGGGCATCGGACCTGGATCTTTTGATTGATAATCCATATGTATTTTATGCTAAAAGAATTTTAAAGCTGCCGGAAATAGGTCACATCAATGAATTGAAAAATATTCGCGGCAACTATATGCATGAGGTTTTGGAAGAATTTGTAAAAAGCTCAGGAAACAAAAAAGACGTCGAGGAGCTGTGGCGGTCTGCACAAAAAATCTTTAAAACCAAATGGTTAACTCCCTTCGACTTGGGCGTTTGGTTTTTTCAATTGGATGAAATTTTTTCTTTTATCGTTCGCCACATGGGGGACAAAAACAGCTATGCCGAAATTCGCGGCGATTGCTCCCTAAAAATATCTGCCGACTGCGAGGTGACTATAAATTGCTGGGCAGATAGAATAGACATGGATGAAAACATCTCCATAATTGATTATAAAACCGGAAATTGCCCGACCCCAAAACAGGTCAAGGACGGGAAAAAAATACAACTCCCAGTTGAATCAATTATTGCGGAAAATGACGGGTTTGGGTTGAATAAAACGACGGTGGGAAGTCTTTGTTTTTGGAAATTAGGCGCATCAATGGAGAACAACAAAATAGTGTTCGGTGGAAGAGTGGTAAAAATTGCCAATAACCAAGATGAGGTTCGTCAGTTGCATGAAAAAATCCTGGGGGTTTTACGGGATTTAATCCACAGATACAACGTTTTGGGAGAGGCATACAAAGTAAACGTTCGTTCTTCATATAATAAGCCGTATATGCATTTGGCGAGGGTTAAGGAATGGACAAAATAAAAGACATTTCAGCGTCGCTGTGGATTTCCGCTTCCGCTGGCACTGGAAAAACGAAAAGTCTAATAGATAGGATTTTGGCTCTTCTGTTAAGGGGAATAAATCCTTCCAGGATTTTATGCCTGACCTATACAAAGGCCGCTGCTTCGGAAATGTTGATGCGCCTGTCGGAGGATCTAAAGAAATTAAACAAAATGTCGCCTGACGAGTTGAAATTAAAGCTATCGACGTTGGGGTTAAGCGAGTCGGCGACGGGTTTGGCCAGATCTTTATACGAAAAAAGCCTGGAGAACAATTGGGTTTCCATTCAAACTATCCATAGTTTTTGTTGGGAGTTGCTGGAGCGATTCCCACTGGAAACGGGATTATTTCCCGGCATAAAAATCTGTGACGGCCAAAAGTGGGAAGAACTGCTGAATGAATCTATCAATCAAGCAATGGCGGACGAAAAATATCATTATAATTGGAAAGTTATTGCAAAGTATACGACGGACATTTTTAAAATTTTGAAAGATAACGCCATGGCTTTGCAGCGTTTCATCGATCAGTCCGGTAATTTTCAAAAATTATACCTCGATTTTTTCAATCTGAACGCCGATTGGATAGATTTAGATGATGAGAAAATCAATGATCTACTTTTTGCTCGGCTTTTTCAAAACAATCACCGAGAAATTTTTGCAGATTGCGCTAAAATTCTATCGAGTGGCGGCGAAGATGATAAAAAAGCAGCCAAAATTCTACAGGAAAATGCCGTTCGTCCAACTGAAAAATTCGTTTATGCTTTTTTAACACAAAAAGGCACAAAGCGAAAGAATTTGTGCACCAAAAAGATCAAGGTTCCGGGTTTTCGGGAACGAATGCAGGATATCGCATCAAAGGCGTTGGATTTTCTAGATACCAAAAAGCAAATTGCTTTCGCCAAAGGGAACATTGCCTTTTTCGAAGTTGTGGAAAAGATAATTTCTAATTTTCGAGGATTAAAAATCGCCAATCACTATTTGGATTTTAACGACACTATTTTGTTAACTTTAGAGCTGCTGCGAAACATCGATTGGGTAATGTATAAAATCGACGGAGGCGTAGACCATGTGCTTGTGGACGAAGCTCAGGACACAAGTCCAGAACAATGGGAAGTGATCAAAAAAATCACCGGCGAATTTTTCTCGAATTATCAATCTGATAAAACCGTTTTTGTAGTTGGGGACAAGAAGCAAGCCATATATTCGTTTCAGGGGACCGATGTTAAATTATTCGACAAAACCCACGACTACTTTAAAAAAATCTCCCAGGAATGCGGACAGCATTTTTACGACGAGCCGCTGAATAAATCCTACAGGACAACGGGAAACATTCTCTCTTTTGTTGATGAAGTCTTTGCTGAAAAATTTCCCAATATTTCTCATGCGACCAATAGGGATCCTCATAGCGGAGTCGTGGAGATTGTAGACGTCTTTGAGGATGAAGCGGGAGATGAAGCGGAGGATGAAGAAAATAATATAAAGGGTCCAAGCGCCGGTGAAAAAATGTCGCTATACATTGCGAATTTTATCAAAAAAACAATTGCCAGCGAGGTTTGGGTTGAATCGAAAGAACGATCGGCCAAAGCGGAGGATTTTCTCATTTTATTTCAGCGTCGTGATATAAAAACGATGAGGCACATAATCGAAGCTCTGAAAAGAGAAAATATTCCGGTAACCGAAATCGATAAAATTATTTTAAGCGATGAATTGATAGTGGAGGATTTAATAGCGCTGGCAGAATTTTCTATTTTCCCGCTGGACGATCTAATGTGCGCTCGGGTTTTAAAATCTCCGATTGTTGGCATGTCCGAGGAGGATCTAATGCGGGTATGCCTGGAGCGTAAAGATGACAATCTTTGGCATTATATCCAAACGACCGAATATTTTCCGGAGAAATTACAAAACTACGTAAGTCATGCTCTAGAATTATCAGCCTTCGATTTTTTTATGTACGTTTTAACCGACGGAATGCGAGAAAAATTTGTTGGCAGACTGGGGGAAAAATGTCTCGACGTGTTAAATGAATTTCTCGAGATGGTTATGAATTACGAGAAAGATAATGTGCCGTCCCTGCAGAGTTTTTTGAAATGGTTTAGATCGTTTGAGCATGAAATTAAAAGGGAGCCATTTGCCGATAGAAATGCCGTTAGACTAATGACAGCTCACTCGTCCAAGGGATTGCAATCTCCGTTTGTTATTCTTGCCGATAGTAATTTCGTAAAAAATAAAGGAGACAAGATATTAAAAACAGAAGACGGACTTTTATTGTGGGATTTTTCCGCAAATGCTAGACCTCTGAAAATAGCCGCATTGTGCTCGGATAGCCGGTCGGAAGACTTGGAAGAAAGATACCGATTGCTCTATGTAGCCATGACCAGAGCGGAGGATTTTTTATACATACTGGGGGAAAAGCATGAACGTAAGTTAGATGAAAACTGTTGGTATAATTTCGTTTCTCGAAAGCTAGATAAATTAGTGAGAATAGAATCTGAAGGTTTGTATAGGCGGGGAAATTATAAAACAAAAAAATTAGACGGCGCCGCTTCAGAAAAAGGCGACAGTTGTTCTTCCGAAATTCCGCATTGGTTTTATGAAAAGGTTCCACTACCGGATGACGATCACTCCAGACAAGAAACAAAAAATTCGCAAATGACATATGGAGATTGCGTGCATATGCTATTGCATGAAATGCCTCCGTATGTGGGGCACTGCATGTGCGACGAAGTGGCCGATCAACTGATGAGAAACTTCGATCTATCGGATACCGAAAAAATGAAAGCGAAGATAGAAGCCTTGGAGGTAATCAAAAAATTCGGGTTTTTATTTGAGGCGGACTCACTGGCGGAAATTCCTTTTGTGTACGACGGAAAGGAAGGCAGAATTGATAAAATTGCCTTTCGTAACACGGAGCTTTGGATAGTGGATTTTAAAACGGGAATCCCCAAAGACGTTATTCCCAAAAATTACTTGCAGCAGCTTGCCCATTACAAAAGGGCCGTTAGGGAAATAACCAAAAACTCTAATATTAAAACCGCCATTTTATGGACCAAAGATCGAAATCTAGTGGAAATTGATTTGTCGTGAGAGTATCCATAATAACTTGCGCTATTGAGCGACCTTCTGTATTATCAAGTTGTTAAAAGGAGATGGGGGTTCATGGAG
>JAISQI010000001.1 GCA_031274295.1 Holosporaceae bacterium | reverse complement strand
CTTTTATTTTCATAATTATAGTACGATTATCCCAGGCACCAAAATATATGAATACTCATGGGATGTATAGAAAAAACACCGTTTTTATGATATCAGTTACAAATGCAATTTTGGGGAATAGTTTAGCGGTAGAACTCCCGGCTCTGGACCAGGCAACCGTGGTTCGAATCCACGTTCCCCAGCCAGCTCCTGGTATCTACAACAGATCTTATTATGTAGTCGAAAAGAGTGCCTTATAGCTACTGCTCCAGGGACTTTTGTGCTTTTACTACAGAAAGAATGAAACCTTCAAAGATTTGTACAAAGCAAATATCCTGTTTTTATCAACTAAGATTTTTTTGATATTAATGCGGAAACACTGAAGGCATATAATGACAGCGACTTGTTTTTATTGCTGACATCATCGTCCCTATCGGATGATAGTGATTTAGAAAACATTATCCAAGAAAACTACGAAATTGCAATTAGTGCAATTGAACACCTTGCTAATCATAAGGATTCTTCCCCAATCGACATTGAAAAATATGGAAATATCATTCTGGATTGCGCACAAAAAGGTATACGAGACTCTAAGAGAAGATCCGTATTAATCGCTGCAGCTGAAAGTCGAGATAATCCTTCCGAATTCATAAAATATCTGGTTTCCGGAAAATTAGGTAACATCACGGATGAAGAAATGCAAGATGCTGCAATTGCTGCTGTTAAGAAACATAATTTTGAAAATTTGATAGCTCTTTTGCATAAAAAAGTATTAAGAGACACAGAGAAAATCGTAAATATGAAAAATAATGAGGATAAAAGTGTAGCAATCACAGTGGATTGGTATCGGGAAATGCTCTCGAAAATCGCAGAATACATTTCAACGAAGACAGAAAACGATGCGTCTAAAGCAAATGTTGGGCAGAAGTAGTTTGTATTGATATAAATAAAATCCAGCAAATAAAAATCGTCGAAATTTTATAATAGATTTTAGATTTTTTTAAAACTCATCTAGTGATAAGATAATTCCTATTAATTTTTGCCATTCTCTGCTAATAATGTTTTAGCTCGATGGAAATGATATGGACTTCTTTATAGATTTTGAAAATTTTTTATCGAAAAAGCGAATACCGATAAAATATATCGTACTAATTGGCGTATTTTTGTTTTTTGCGCTATTCTCTGTAATACTAGGGATAGTAGAAGGAAACTACTGTTCAGTTATTGCGGTTTTTGCCACTGGATTCATCTGTCTCCTTTTTTCAAGGGAAATAAAAAAAATACATCAGCATAATCATGTTATTACATATCAAAAGGATCTCGCGACCAATGGATTCGACGCGTCGCTATTTGCATTTTTTGTGTTTTCAAAAAATGGAAAATGCGTTTTTGTAAACAGAGTCGCCCAGAATTTATTTCCAGGATTAAAAATAAGAACTATTGAAGATTTTATATTTTGCTTTGGAAAATATCCAAAAGTCATTAGCGCTATTCATAATCTTCAAATAGCTGCAGAAAATATGAAACAGTCCCATGTCGATGTTCCAATGAAATTGAACTCTGATAATACAACTCTCTGGAGAATAGCAGTTTCTCCTATTCCCAATCACAGTGGATTCTCTGGTTGGACAATTATTGATCTCACTCCATCAATTAATAGGATTGAATCCCTGGAGACGAACAGTAACTTTCTATTGGACATAATCAACAGTTCCACCATCGGTTACTTTTGTTTGAATCAAGAGAACGAAATAATATTCTGTAATAAGACTTTTTCATATTGGCTAGGAAGCAAAATTGAAGATATTTTAAATAATACGTTCAGTAAATACATAATAAAAGAACAAAGCGAAGATTTACCATCTGGCGGTAGTAGCGAAAAATTAACCAACTCTCTGCCAGCAAAAATTATTTTGAAATCGGAAATCAATGAGGGGCTGGAGGTTATCGTCAAGCATATCATGCAGGACAGCGAGGGCAATAAAGTCTACCTGGTCAACCGTGATTTGCAACAGGGAGGAGATATTATTCAGGCCCTGGGAAAAACAAAATTATACTTTGAGCATATATTTGAGGATGCCCCTGTTGGAATAGTAATAACAGATGGAGCAGAAATTATTAGCGCAAGCAATCGTACTTTTCGGGCCATTGTCGGCGCTGAATGCGAAAATAATTCTTCTTTTTTGGATTATATACCGTCAGAAGAAAAAGAATCCGTAAGGGAAAAACTGTATCAGTTATTGACGGCTGTATATCAATCTATTGCTCCTTTTGAAATACACTTTGAAACCCAAGAGAAAAAGACCGTCATGGTCTATATTACAAAAATCGATGAAACGAAACGTACGAATGACAACAATGGCTTGGTAATATATTTCGTCGATATTACCGAAAGGAAAGAACTCCAGCAGCAATTTGTTCAATCTCAAAAAATGCAAGCAGTCGGACAATTGGCCGGGGGAATAGCTCATGATTTCAACAACTTACTTACGGCCATGATAGGATACTGCGATTTGTTGTTGGAAAAATACCTTCCATCAGATCAATCTTTCAATGATATTATGCAAATTAAACAAAATGCCAATCGCGCGTCCAATTTAGTTCGGCAGCTTTTGGCATTTTCTCGTCAACAAACACTGCAGCCCAAAATATCTAACATCACTGACATTATTAACGAACTATCCGCTCTGTTAAAAAGGCTGCTCGGCGCTAAAGTGGAGCTAAATGTTATACATGGGAAAGACATTGGTTTTGTAAAAGTTGATCAAATACAATTCGAACAAGTCATAATTAATTTGGCAGTTAACGCAAGAGACGCGATGAAAAATGAGGGGATTTTAACTATTCAAACTTCATCATATTTCTCCAAAGAGCCTAAATTCTTGCGAGAAGATACGATGCCTCCTGGAAATTATGTTTTGATAGAAGTAATTGATACCGGATGCGGTATTGAGAGAAAATATCTAAATAGAATTTTCGATCCATTTTTCTCTTCCAAAGAAAAAGGACATGGCACTGGACTCGGGCTGTCTACAGTTTATGGTATCGTAAATCAAACGGGAGGTTTCATTTCCGTAGAAAGCGAACCGGGAAGCGGCACAAAATTTAGTTTGTATTTTCCAACGGCTTCTGATAAAGAACGCGTCGATGGGGAAATACAAGAGAAACCCAGCGAAAGCAAAATTGTTGATCTGACGGGAACAGGTACCGTTTTGCTGGTTGAAGACGAAGATGCCGTAAGAATGTTTAGTTCCAGAGCTTTACGAGACAAAGGTTATACGGTAATAGAATCGTCCAACGGCGAATCTGCTCTGGAACTCATCAAAAAAGGAGCAAACACCATTGATTTGGTAATAACAGACGTTGTTATGCCTAAAATGGACGGTCCTACGCTTATGAAACATATAAAAGACTATAATCCTGATATGAAAGTTATCTTTATATCCGGATATACCGAAGATAGTTTTCGCGATTCTTTAGCAAATGATAATAGGGTGCATTTTCTATCTAAGCCCTTTAATCTGAAAGAACTCGCCTGCAAAGTCAAAGAAGTAATGGGGTAACAGGCGTAAAAGCGGTTGGTATGAACAACTTGCGAGCTTTATATCTGTAAAAGCGCTAATATTCGATGCGTTAATGTTGGAAATAGTTCCTCTGCTAAGATAAATGACCCAAATAAAATTCTGTAAATTATTAGGGGCAGCAGCGTATAATTTTTCAGAAATTTTACCATTATAGATAATGTGATTAAGCCCAATATGAAGGCAGAAACACTCCCAGCAGCTACCATTGCCCAATTTTCTATTATTGATTTTCCAATGATAATTTTTATCAGTTCTAGACAACAGGCCCCTAAAACTGGTGGTATAGACAATATCATTGAGTACCTAAAGCTCTCTTCACGAGAGTATTTTAGGTATCGCATCATGGATAGACATATTCCCAGTCGGCTAACTCCCGGACAGAAAGATATAAGCTGGACAAACCCAGCCTTTAGACTGTCTTTGCGGGAAATATTTTCCTTATATGTTGGACTCTGATCGCAAAAATATAAAATAAATGCGAATAAAATCATGGATCCAGACAAAATTACAGTAGAATTAATATCCACAGCAAAAACCATTTCCAGTAGTCCAAAAATAATTATCGTTGGCAGACTCGATAAAAGAATAGTAACAAAAAAATATCTGTCCCCTGTCTTTTGATTAGTAAGAAAGTTCATTAATCCCAACAAAATTTTCCATACTTGATGTCTGAAAAAGACTATAACCGCCAGCAAAGATCCAATATTCAGAAAAATATTTAATGTCTTATCTTGGCACGGAAAATTGAGTGTCCGTAAGAAAATCATCACATGGGCGGATGAACTAACAGGCAGAAATTCCGTAACTCCCTGTACTACTCCTAAAAAAATTCCTAAACAGATGTCATCCATCTTATTTGTAGACTTTCTCCAAAAAATGAATGTCGAAATTTCCAGCGATTACATCTGGATTATTAACTAGCTTTAAATGTAAGGGAATAAGAGTGTCAATTCCATCTATCACATACTCCCCAAGCGCTCTACGAAGACGAGCAAGACATTGCTCCCGGTCATTGGCATGTACGATTAATTTTGCGATCAGACTGTCATAATACGGAGGGACTTTACATCCATCATATAAAGCACTATCAACTCTGATTCCAGGACCTCCCGGACAGTGATAATTAATTACAGTCCCGGCGGACGGAATGAAAGTTTCGGAATTTTCCGCATTAATTCTACATTCTATTGCATGTCCGTTGAAATTGATGTCGCCTTGGGATAGGGAAAGTTTATTACCTCCGGCCACAAGAATCTGTTCGCGCACTATGTCAATCCCCGTTATTACTTCCGTAATCGGATGTTCAACCTGAATACGCGTATTCATTTCTATAAAATACAATTCTCCATTTTCGTATAGAAATTCTAGGGTGCCGACTCCTAAATATCCCAATTTTCCTACTGCTCTTGCAATTTTTCTCCCGAAACTATCCCTAAATTCCGGACTTAAAACGGAACTTAGAGCTTCTTCCCAAACCTTTTGATTTCTCCTCTGGAGCGAACAATCCCTTTCCCCTAGGTGAACAGCATTACCGAATTTATCCGAGATAATTTGAAATTCTATGTGGCGAGGATTAGCCATATATTTCTCCAAATAAACTCGATCATTCCCGAAGGAGATTCCAGCTTCTCTGCCGGCAGTTTCATAGGCTTCCACAAAGTCCAATTTAGAATATGCAATCTTCATACCGCGACCGCCGCCACCGCCGGCTGCTTTGATCAATACCGGATACCCCATTTCATCTGCCATTTTTAATGCTTTATTGACATTTGTTACCGCTCCATCTGAGCCAGGCACTGTGGGAAGTCCAAGACGGGAGAAGGTTTTTTTGGCCATGATTTTATCCCCCATCATGGCAATATGATCCGCTTTAGGACCGATGAAAATCAAGCCATGCTCATTCACCATATGTGAAAAAGTAGAATTCTCGCTTAGAAAGCCAAATCCTGGATGAATTGCATCCGCACCAGAAACACAAGCTGCCGAAATAACTGACGGTATGTTAAGATAGCTTTCTCGCGGCTGAGGAGGCCCAACACATACACTTTCATCCGCCAATCGAACATGCATTGCGTCAGCATCCGCCGTAGAATGAATGGCCACCGTTTGTATTCCTAGATCTTTACAGGCTCTTAGAATTCTAACGGCTATTTCGCCTCTATTTGCTATTAATACTTTTTTTATCATTAAGAGTTTCTAAATTAGTCGATAATAATAATTGGATCGCCGTATTCCACAGGCTGAGAATCCTTTACAAAAATGTGTTTTACAATACCAGAGCGAGGAGCTTTTATCATATTCATTACCTTCATCGCTTCAATTATGAATAGAGTTTGTCCCTGGGAAACAGCATCTCCAACGGAAACAAACGGACTTGCTTCACGTCCAGGAGATAAATAGACCGTTCCGACCATTTGAGCTTCAATAACTCCGGGATGACTTTCAAGACTGCTTTGAATATTTCCTGTAGTTGTCTCTGTAATCTGATTTTGATCGGTTGTTTGCAATTGGTTTTGTGCCGCAACAGGAACAACAATTTGCTGAACGGCCTGCGACACCTTTATACTCAATGAATCGACTTTATACTCAATCTCCGTTAGATTTGTTTCCTTCAGAAGCTCGGCCAACGACCTGACTGCATCCGAATGTATTTTTACTTGTTGAGCCAAATGTACCTTCCTAACCCTAATCGATAATTAATGGTGGGCGCAGCAGGGATCGAACCTACGACCACTACGATGTCAACGTAGTGCTCTACCTCTGAGCTATGCGCCCAAACAATCCTCGAATAGAGATATATATCGTTTTATAAAATTTTGCAATGGGAATAAAAAATAGAAAAAGTTTAAAAGAATTGCCAAGGAAAAGATTATCCAGCAGAAAAATCCACATTTTTCAGAAGTTCAAAAATCCCGATGGTGCCCGTAAAGGGACTCGAACCCCTACGCCCGATTGGGCAACAGATTTTAAGTCTGTAGCGTCTACCATTCCGCCACACGGGCACACTTAACGGTAAAATTTAGCATCAAAACAATATAATCACAATAGAACGCCAGGCCTAGGAGGATTTGCTCTAAAAAATCCTAATTATTTTTAACCGCTTCCTGCTAAGGTACAGATGTTTAGCCAAAATATCAATTTCCTTAAACTTAAACATAATCTTTATTAGCATGTTCTATCTCTTCTGTATTTTCTTGATTTAATTGATCCATTCTTATGGCTTTAAGAAACAACATTAAATTTTCACACTCTTCAATTCTAATTTCGGCATATCCATGTATCTTTCCAAAAACAATAGAGGCAATTGCACATATAGTAGTTGAGACACTTAATACATTACTGTCCTTCTCATTCACAGAAGAGAGCATTGGTAATACAGCACATGCCACCATGCTTAATTGACTAATAGGATCACTAACTTGTTTGACGAATTTCCAAAAATAATAACTTAATGGATACTTAGAAGAAAGATCCCCCATTGCTGCTAATGTACATAGCTCTCTTTTTTGAGACTCTGTAGCATTATTATATGCTCTATCTATATACGCGTTTATCGGGACAAGAGCACGGGGATTTACTCCATCTAAGGAAGAAAAGCTAATAGTAGAAGCTATTTGGTCTGTCATAGCACTTGTACTACTGAAAAAACATATTAGTAAAGCAACAACTAATTGTCTCATTTTTGCCCTCTTCTTTTGTCGAACTATTTTGACCACAAAAAGTTAATATTTCATTAACTTCGTGAAATATCTTGGAAATTTAACGTTTTTTCGTTTACCATTATTTTTAGTATCTTATTAAACGAATAATGGAATACTATAAAATCGATATGATAAAAGGTTATATATGTCTGTAAAAAATAAATATACCATAGCGCTTGGAGCTATTTTATTGTGTATAATATCTGGAATTCTACATAAAAATGTAAAATTAGGTACTTCAGCATCAAATAAGTCTCCGCTAAGTGTATCAATTATGACCGTTTCAAAATCTAAAACAGCAACTGTACTAAAATCCATCGGGACTGCAGTATCGAATGAATCGGTAGACATCATGTCGAATGTCACCCAAACAGTCGCTTCCATTCATTTTACAGATTGTGAACACGTAAAAAAGGGTCAACTCTTGGTACAATTAAATATAAACAAAAAAACAGCTGAAAAAAAACAGGCAGAAATCAATCTTGTCGAACAGCGAAGAGAATTTAATAGGCTAGAAGTTCTAAAAAAGAAAAAGATAATTCCAGAAAAAGATTATGATGTTCAACAAACAAAATTATTAGACGCTCAGGCAAAATTGGACGGAATTAACGCAGATATAAAAGAAAGCAGCATCGTAGCCCCATTTGATGGTATTCTTGGAATCAGAAAAATCAGTATCGGAGCCCTATTAACTCCGGGAAGCGTTATCACAACCATCGATGACATAGATAAATTAAAAGTGGATTTCACTCTGCCTGAAAAGTACAATCTTTTTCTGAAACCAAACCTAAAAATTATCGCCAAAAGCGTTGTTTTGGAAGGCAAAAAGTTTGAAGGAGATATACTTGCCGTTGTTCCACGAGTGTCTCCCGTCTCCAGAAGCATTGCAGTAAGAGGAATAATAGATAACCGAGACCATCTTCTTAAACCCGGTATGATGCTGAAAATATCTATTAAACTAAAAGATCGAGAAATTATACAAATTCCGGAAAAATCGTTGTCCAGCATCGGAGAAAAACACTATGTATTTGTATTATCCGAAAACAACAAAGTTAAACGCCGATATGTAAGCGTAGGTATAAGAAATAATGGATTCGTTGAGATCGAAAAAGGCTTAAATGTCGGCGACAAAATAATTACCGACGGAACAAGTAGACTGTCAGATGATGATTTAGTTACCGTTGTTAAAGATGAAACGGAAAAACTATGCAAACGATAAATAAACCTCTGAACTCCGGAAAAAATAGGGAAAACCCATGAGTCGCTTTTTTGTTACAAGACCTGTGGCAACCATTGTTTTAATGTTGTTGATAGTTCTCTTTGGTTATTTGAATCTACAAAGACTTCCGGTACGTGAATATCCAAACATTGAAGTTCCAACTATTTCAATTTCCACCACCTATATTGGCGCATCTTCCAATATTGTGGAAACGAAAATCACTCAGCAGGTGGAAAATGCGGTAGCGGGAATAGAAGGCCTCGATAACATCCAATCCACCAGCAAAGAAGGCCGATCAAATGTTCAATTGGAATTTTCTATAGGTCGAGATCTTGACGCCGCCGCCAATGACGTACGTGACCGCATAAATAGAGTGTTAAACAAATTGCCAGATGGAGCGGATATTCCTGTGGTGAGAAAGTATGATTCCAGCGGAACGCCAGTTATGATGATTTCTATAACAAATCCAAATATGACTAAGATCGAGTTGTCGGATTACGCAGATCGATACATCGTCGACAGATTTTCCGTGTTGGATGGGGTCGCTTCCGTAGATCTCATGGGACAATATGAGCAATCAATGCGTATTTGGCTCAATCGTAAAGAAATGGCGTCACGCGGAATCACAGTTAGCGACGTTGAAAATGCACTTAACACTGAAAATGTTGAATATCCAGCTGGTAGAATAGAATCCAGCGAAAAAGAATTCCCCATTACCCTTAATCGTCAATATAATACCCCGGAAGACTTCAAACGAATCATAGTATCAAAGGATGAAAACGGAAATCCTATCAGAATTTCCGATATAGCGCGCGTAAGCATCGAGCCTAAAAGCCAAAGAAGCTCCTTTAGAGCCAATAAGGAAGATACTATTTCTTTAGGTATATCTAAACAATCAACGGCAAACTCCATTACTATTTCGAAAAGCGCTCGCGAGCTCATAAAAAATATGCAACAGAAACTCCCGGACGGAATGAAATTAAAAATACTGAGAGACGAAGCTGAATTCATAGAACAATCCATAGGCGAAGTTTTTGAAACGATGATAATCGCAGCGTTCCTAGTATTCTTAATAGTTTTTATTTTTATTGGATCGCTAAAAGCTGCAATGATACCAGCAATAACTGTTCCAATTTCAGTAATTGGTACCTGCATAATTTTGAACTCGTTGAATTACAGCATAAATATGCTGACTCTTTTGGCAATGGTTCTTGCTATCGGAATAATAGTCGACGATACCATCCTGGTGCTTGAAAACGTGCAACGACGGATAGATGAAGGAGAATCTCCTCTAAATGCATCCATAAACGGATCCAGCCAGGTATTATTTGCAGTAATTTCAACAACAGTTGTTCTCCTGGCTGTATTTCTTCCCATAGGTATGCTTCCCGGGAAAACTGGAAAATTGTTCAGCGAATTTTCCGTAACCATTTCCGCTGCCGTGGGATTATCTGGAGTAGTAGCTCTGACCTTAACTCCCATGTTATGCTGCCGGTTTTTAACAGCCCATAAACAAAGTAAATTTAACATACTGGTCGATGACGTTATGTTAAAAATGCGAACAATTTATAATAATCTTCTAAAGGCTTTGGTTTTACATAAATCGTCCATCGTTATTTTGTTTTTATCGATCTCGGGAATTACATTGTTAATTACCTATAATATTCCCGGAGAATATGAACCGAAAGAAGATAGAAATATGCTTACGGTAAAAATTGACGCTGACGAAGGTACAGGTTTCTACGCCATGTCTAGTTATATGGATTCTGTCTTAAATAAAATTTATCCTCTACAGGATAAAAATCTGGCCAACAATATTTTGGCCATTGTTCCTGGTTTTAGAGAATCAGAGGGCGCTGTTAATTCGGGCATGGTAATTATAGAACTCAAGAAACAAGAAGATCGTTCCCTAAGCGTATTTCAGATTGCCTCTCAATTGAGAAAAGAGCTTTCTAAAATCCCAGGAGTAAAATCATCGCCAGTCTTTCCCATGGGAATTGGAACAAAAGGAGCGCACGCCCTGCAATTTGTCCTTGGCGGATATGACTATGAAGAGTTGGTAAAATGGCGAGACATAATATTCACAGAAGCAAAGCAATATTCAGGAATATCTGACATAGACTGCGATTACAAAGAAACAACTCCTAAATTCAGAGTTGATATCGACAAAGATCGAGCCGGCGACTTAAGTGTATCAGTCAAAACCATCGGATCCACTCTGGAGGCAATGCTCGGTTCAAAAAACATAACGACATTTGTAGACCGCGGACAGGAATATAATGTTATTTTACAAGCAGATAAGGAAAGTCGAGATAACATCGATGACATTTCTAATATATATGTAAGATCTCAAAATTCTTCCATTTTGGTTCCACTGGACAACATAATAAATATTAAAGAGCTCGGAGAAGCCAGCAAACTCGGCAGGCAAAATCGATCCAGATCCATAACAATATCTGGAAATATCAGCAGCGATTACTCCCTAAGCGATGTCCTGAAATTTCTAGAGAAAGTAGTACATGAAAAATTGCCAGAATATGCGCAAGTCTATTACCGTGGACAATCGAAAGACTATAAGGAATCCGAGGGTGGAATTGTATTTGTATTCTTTTTAGCAGTGCTGATTTCCTATTTTGTTCTTGCGGCTCAATTCGAAAGTTTTATTAGTCCGCTAGTGGTTATGTTGACGGTTCCTTTGGGAGCGTTTGGAGCAATATTCGCGCTTTGGCTGGCAGGATATACCATGAACATATATACGCAAATTGGCTTGATCATGCTGATAGGCCTATCGGCTAAACATGGGATATTAATTGTAGAATTCGCCAATCAACTATTAGATAAAGGATTGAAATTTGAAAAAGCACTTCTGGAAGCATCGAAATTGCGTCTACGTCCCATTATAATGACTGGAATATCAACTGTTATTGGAGCTGTGCCCCTAATGTTAGCTTCCGGTGCAGGATCTGCCAGTCGACAAAATCTCGGAATTGTACAGATATTCGGTGGAATTAGTGGAATACTGTTGACCCTAGTTGTAATTCCGATAGGATATCTACTATTTTGCAGAGGGGAAATAACCAATAAAGATACCCTCAGCAACTGTGAAGCAGAGAAGTTCTAGGTAGACATTTTCTCCTTGGAAGATCCAGTTTCTATTTCCAACGCAAGTGGTAGACCTCTTGTTGACCAAAACTTTTCGCCAATGAAATCATTCCGACATATTCCGTGGAGTATTTTTCATAATATTTCAGTCCCTTTTGTACACACTCGTTACGTTCATCGTTGGTTTCTCCATATAACAGGGCGATAAATTGCTGAGTTGCATAGACCTGTCCAACCGCAGTAACCGGTTCTAATCGTGCGGCTCTGTTAATATGCCCACCGTAGAAATTTACTTTTTTTATAAATGGATCCTGCGCAATAAATACTGGTCCTGAATGCAAAGAGATTCTAGCTCTGATAGGAAATGGAAATTCCGGATATTTCTTTCCGAGACTTTCTATTATATCACAATACCTTAAACCGAAATCGGCAATTTTAATAGCGCTACTCGCAACGGCGAAAACCGCGTCTCCCCAAGTATTCAAAGATTCTAATGAGACCCCGATTTTTTCTATGGCACTATTAAGCTTTTCCAAAAAATCCAAAAATGACGGAATGTGCTCATCCTGCAATTTGCTGTATCCAGACAAATCAGAAAACATCATGGATTTAATAACGCGATCCGGAGATTTTGATATAAATGGATCGAAAGTTAACGAGAAGTTTTGCTGCTGAATGAGAGATTGATCTATTTTTTCAACGTTGTCCCCATTTTCTCCAAGTTCATCAAGATCTATCAAATGCAACGTACTTATATTGGTCCATCGATCTATAAAGTCCGCTGGTCCTCCTGGTAATGAATCAGTTCTTGAATGCCAGACGGCCATTAAATGAGGTTCGGTGGTCAAAAATTTTCCACGCATAACAGCGCTACCATGCATAACATGATTGGAAAATCTGTAGAGCATATCGTGGCCCAGGTACCTGTCTTCGCAAGCAAAACTTACCGAGTGAGCGCTTGCCAAAACTTGTTCAAATCTCTTTTCCCAACGTGGCCCTGCGTGCCTCACGTTGGTTTCAATAAAGTCAGAAATGGCAAACGGCAGTATAATATTAACTTCTCCACCTAAACTTTGCAGCGCTTCAATAAAAACAATGTCCGCCCCACAAGAAGCGGAACTATACCCTACTTTTGCGTTAATACTCTGTAGTTTTTCCGTGATAATACGCTTTACATCTTCCTCGATTTCCTGAGGAAATAATGACACCTGAAAGCTAGGATGATCTATCGCATGACCAGTAAACACCACAATTGTAGGAGGAATCAAAATTTCAAGGGCCTCATGCGGAACCTTAAAACCAGCTTCCCTAAGAAAAAATAACTGCTGCCTCACGGTCACGACTGATATGTAATTCTCCTTATCGCTTTGCTTCATGGCTTCTTCATAGAGTTTACATGCGTCATCTTCACGACCTAGTAGCAGTTGTGCTTCGGCTAAATCTACTAACTCGCCAAATGAAGCCTCCAGCCCGAATGGAGGCAGTAACTTTAAAACTTCGGCGGCCAATTGTTTCGCTTGAGGATCATTTCCCGTTAACCACGATAACCACGCGGCATTCATACCGGTACTTGTTTTTTTATTTTTCTTGAAGGAAGCTAAATATAATTCTCTTGATATTTCAAGATCTCTACAATGATGAGAATATTTCCAAGACTCTTTAAAAATATGACCCACATTCGCAACTATACTCGGATCGCCTTCGGTTAGAAATTTACAAGCTAGCAAATCGTCCATGGTAATCATCATTGCGTCAGTCGCTTCGTCCTTTTGGGGAACGATTTCCAGAATTTGATATATAAGTTTTCTAGATTCTTCTATGGCTCCTGTTTTTAGTAAAACTAAAGCGTACACTTGAGCAAGATTTACATTATTAGGTTGTTTTTGAAAGGCTTTTTTGGCAATAACATGCGCCTTAAACATATTTCCCGTCGCAATCAAATTCGCAATGTTATTCTCGATCGTTCCACATGAAAAATCCGCCACTTCCTGCTCTTCTTCATTTTCAAACTCATTAGCGGCGGAATCCTCAACGGGCAAGAATTTATTTGCCCTTAGAGGATCTTTTTTCTCCAAAATCCCTCCGGTATTATCATCCATTTTTGAAGGTTTATCGTTTTTTTTGTTACCACTATTTGATTCTGTTTCTTTAGTCACCGTTCGCTCCCTTTTGGACATTATTTTTTAAATATAATGAAAAAAGATTAATGCCTAGTAAAGAAATATAAATTTATAATATTTTAACTTTATTATTATAAAATTCTGTCAAAGTATGGAAAAATAAAGATGGAAAATTCCAATGACATCGAAAATTTTACTACCAATCCAGCGAAGATTTTGGTTATCGATGATAATGAAAGCACTCGTGATCTTCTAAAACGAAGACTTGCCATATACGGACACGAAGTTTTATCTGCCATTAGTTCCGGTCAAGCGCTTGAAATTCTTTCTGGAAATTCCATAGACGTTATATTTCTTAACATGTTTATTGGTGAAGTCAGCAGTCATGATTTTTTACTAAAATTAAAGGAAAACAATCTCTATAGATCGATCCCTATCATCATGATTTCCAGTAATAATGATATGGAGCTGGTTGTCAAATGCATAGAAGCGGGAGCAGAAGATTATTTGGTAAAGCCATTAAACCAAACGCTTTTACGAGCAAGATTAGCCAATTGCATTTCGAAAAAAGAAGCGTACGACAAAGAAATAGCCTATTTAGCCAAAATAGAACAGGGACAAAAACAAATAGTTGCCCAGGAAAAAATGGCGTCCTTGGGAGTACTAGTCAGTTCTATTTCTCAAGAACTCAAAAACCCTTTAAATTTTGTAATTAATTTCGCCGCTGTAAGCGCTGAAATTTGCGCAGAGTTAACTGAAAAAATCAACAAAAATACCGACACTTTATCCACCGAATTATATGTCCTACTATCAGATAATCTAAAGAAATTGCAATCCAACGTAACAAAAATATCGGAATATGGTCATAATGCAGATAAAATCCTCAGATTTATGTTGGATCAATCCAACACCTCCAGCGGAGAGAAACGTCCTGAAAACGTTAATAGAATTATTTCTCAAACCATTACCATGTTATTGGCATCCTATAAAACGAACGGCATCACAACATTACCAAAAATAGATACCGAGCTCGATAATGCAATACCCCATATAGAAATATCGACTCAATCCTTTAGCAAAGCGATTTATAACGTGTTAGACAATGCTATTTATTCAGTAATTGAGAAATTTGAAGATATGTCCTCGGCCAGTGTACGCATAACAACGGAAAATCATTCATCCTTTGTGGAAATTTCCGTCTATGATAATGGAATGGGTATAAAACCTGATATTATGGATAAAATTTTCACTCCATTTTTCACTACCAAGCCCGAGGGAACTGGACCTGGATTGGGTCTATCGACCGCAATGGAGATTATACAGGATCATTCCGGCACAATTATGGTAAATTCCGAAGAAGGTAAATTTGCTGAATTTAATATACGAATTGAAAAAATATAAGAAGCTAATACCTGAAATTCTTTAATCCCCTTTTCCTTTTAGCAGTCACATGATAATATTTTCGCATGTGGTATAATAACGTTTTTTTCCGACCAATAGTCTTTTTATCGCTGGTATTATTAATTTCGTGTTCCACACGGGACGAACATCCTGAAAAGTATTGGCATGCAGGCAGTGAAAGACCGTACGTAATCAACGGAATCAAGTATTATCCCCAGGTTCATTATCAATATACGGCGATAGGGGAATCAAGCTGGTATGGATATGGCTTTCATGGATTACCTACTGCAACTGGCAGAAAATTTGATAAAAACAAACTGACAGCAGCTCACAGAACTCTCCCATTGCCATCTATTGTTATCGTAGAAAATTTAAAAAACGGAAAAAAAGTTAAATTACTGGTTAACGATAGAGGGCCATTTTTAAAAACCAATAAAAGAATAATAGACGTTTCAGAAAGAGCGGCGGAAATCCTAGGATTTCGTCGAAAGGGTTGCACAAAGGTAAAGATCACCTGTCTTCCAAAGGAAAGTCAACTTGCTGCCATTGCGTATGGAAGAAAACCATATCCCTCCAGACCAAAATAAATTATATGCATTTTACTCTACGTTTTTGGCATTTTCGTAGTTGGCGAAGGATTTTATGTCGGCGGCGATGGCGGTGAGGGCTGACTTTAGAGCGGACTCGTCGGAAACGTCCCAGAGATACGGCGCGGAAGTGCCGCTGGCGCAGCTGTTCAGATAGGAATAGTCGAAGGTTATGGTCGTATTGAGGTCGTTCCAAAAGGGCGTCCGTTTGCAACTGGCCTGTTTGCGGTATTTTATCACATAAATGCGGATATCGTCTCCCCAGTCGGATTTTAACTTCGCGTAGGCGCTCTGGGTCACTCGCTGACACGCCGTCGTGGCGTCGTAGGTGATTAAATTACCGTTTGTGTCGCTCTGCCACTGATGTTGATGTGGCGCGTTGTCCTGCGCTCCCATGTACAGTACTGTATTTATCGGATAGGTCGCGCTGGCGCTCACCAATTTTGCAGAAACTCCGGACGTTTTGTTGTCGATGCGAAGGTAATAATAGCCCCCGTTGGAAATTCGGTCGACGGCGGCGAAGGATCGCAGCAGCCCCGAAGAATAATAGTTGTAGTTTCGGGCGTCCACTCCTTTGGAGTCGAGATACACTTCGAGGGGAGGCGATCCGCCGGTATCCTCCAGGGTCAGCGTAACGTCTCCGGGATACAGTTGCGGCAGCGGCGCGATGGCTTGATTGTAGGGCAGAGTCCAATATCCAAGATTGGCGTCGTATTGCAAATCCGAGAACGTATCCAGGTGATTATTGTAGGTATAGTGGAAAATATGCGCAGCGTCGGCGGTGGACGGAGTTCCGTCATAGCCAAATCTTATCTGGGACGAATTGCTCTGGGACCAGTCGAATCCTCGCGACGTCACCGGAGTGCGAGGCTTCGTATACTCGTATATCGACTGCGTATCTACCATGACAGCATCTGATATTTGAACGTTGT
>JAISQI010000061.1 GCA_031274295.1 Holosporaceae bacterium | reverse complement strand
CTCCAACGCTGTAAATTTAACCGATGGACTAGACGGATTAGCGACTTTTCCATCCATGTTAGCAGCATTGTGTCTGGGAATTATCAGTTATATAGTTGGCCATTTTGTTTTTGCGAGTTATCTGCAAATTACCTACATAGCGTCAGTTGGGGAATTAAGTATTTTTTGCGGAGCCCTGATAGGAGCCTGCCTCGGATTTCTTTGGTATAATGCCCCTCCGGCCATGATATTCATGGGAGATACTGGTTCTCTCGCAATTGGTGGAGCGCTTGGGGGGATAAGCGTAATCATCAAACATGAATTTGTTTTAGCAATCATAGGAGGATTGTTTGTGTTTGAAGCCCTGTCTGTCATGGTACAAGTTTTCTATTTTCGTTGGACCGGCAAGAGAATTTTTTTAATGGCTCCAATTCATCATCATTTTGAAAAAAAAAGGGTGGACGGAGTCAACCGTGGTTATTAGATTTTGGATAATCTCGTTTGTATTTGCATTAATTGGGCTGGCGACCTTGAAAATAAGATGATTCTTTTGGATTTTTATAGAAATAAACGCGTCGGTGTGGTTGGTTTAGGTAAAACAGGAAAATCCGTTATTGATTCTCTGACGGCGAGCGGTGCGACAGTGATATCCTACGATGATTCTCAAATTTCTAGCGGAAAATATCGTAATTTGAGCCTGGCTGATTTTAATAGCGAGCAATTGGATGCAATTATTGTTAGTCCAGGGATAAATTTACTATGGCCTAGCGTTCACCCTGTGATAAAGGCAGCAAAGCAAAAATCCATTCCAATCTTGAACGATATTGATTTGTTCCAGCAACATGTAATAGCCAAAGTCAATATCTGTATAACGGGAACCAATGGAAAATCTACCACAGCCGCTCTAGTTAATCACTTGCTTAGCTTTACTGGAAAGAAAGTATCGATCGGCTGTAATTTCGGTAATCCGATTCTATCATTGGATTTTGATTCGGATTTTTTTGTTCTTGAACTTTCATCTTATCAACTGGAATCATGTAACATTCTAGGATTCGATACGTCGATTTTGTTAAATATTACTCCAGATCATCTTACGAGGCACGGAGGGATAGAGGGCTATGTAGCCTCCAAACAAAAAATATTCGCAAACTTTCACGAAAAATCTAACGCTATAGTAGGAGTTGACTGTTCTAGTTGCATAAAAATTTTTGAGTTTTTAAAAAAGTTAAATCATCCTAATGTAATTCCAATTTCAGGAAAAGTAGTTCCGGAGTTTGGAGTAGGATGGGATAAAAATAAACTCGTCGACAATCGTGATGGTTTGTATAGAGTTATTTGTGGAAACAAAGCAACCCTCGACGGAGATCACAATCGGCAAAACATTGCAGCCAGCTACGCGGCGTGTATTCAAAATGGACTTAGTGAAGAATCTTTTTGCGAAGGATTGTTTTTATTTAAAGGACTGGAGCATCGACAGGAAATTGTCATCGACATTGACGGTCTTCCATATGTCAATGACAGCAAGGCCACCAATGCCGATTCTACCGAAGAGGCTCTAAAGCGCTTCAACAATATAATATGGATACTTGGTGGCCGCCCCAAAGAAAACGGTATCGAAAGCCTAATACAATACTTTGATAAAATACGTTTTGCTCTATTAATTGGAGAAATTGCCGAAGAATGGTCTATCCTACTTACGAAATACGGAGTAAAAAACGAAATCGCGAAAACTTTGAACGTCGCTGTAAAACGATCCAAAGAAATATCGAAAATTTACGGCGCCGAAGTCGTACTTTTATCTCCAGCTTGTGCAAGTTTTGATCAGTTCAATGGATTCGAAGATCGCGGGAATCAATTTAAAAGATTGGTTAGTGAAGAAAAAACAAAATGATAAATATTTCAAGAGACAGTAATAGCATTTTTGGACGATGGTGGTGGACAATTGACAGAGTAATACTTCTTGCATTTCTCGTCTTAACGGCTTTTGGAATTTTATTAGCTATGGCAGCCACCCCAATGGTTGCTGATCGCATGGGTATAGAGAAATTTTACTTTCTAAAACGACATTTGCTGTATGTCGTTCCTTCATTAGTCGTGGTTTTTTATGTCTCCGCATTGGATGACTCTCATATTAAAAAATTTTCGCTTTTTTTATTTTTCATATCCTTATTTTTTACGTTTTTAACACTTGTTTTTGGATTGGAGATTAAGGGGGCCCATCGTTGGATATCGTTTGGTGGGTTTTCAATTCAGCCATCGGAATTCGTCAGACCTGCACTAGTCGTCATAACTGCTTGGATGTTATCTGAGCAGCAAAAACATCAAGAATTTAGAGGGAATTTTCTAGCGATTTTATTTTTATTGGCATTTGTTTCTTTGTTGGTCCTTCAGCCGGATATAGGAATGGTTGCTGTGACGACGCTAATTTGGTTTGGTCAGTTGTTTCTTAATGGATTGTCAATTATTTTAGTTATTTTCATTATGGGCGTTGGAATATGCGGATTCGTTCTTGCATATTTGTTTTTACCTCATGTAGCAGCTCGAGTTGATAGATTTCTAGATCCTGCAGTTGGGGATCATTATCAAATTAATAGGTCATTGGAAGCATTTGCAAATGGGGGACTTTTTGGGGTTGGTCCAGGAGAAGGAATAATAAAAAAACATATTCCGGATGTTCATGCGGATTTCGTTTTTGCCGTTCTCGGAGAAGAATTTGGATTTTTTGTTTGTGTTCTTGTGATAATTATAATCGCCTTTATTGTCGTCTACGGCATGCTAAAAAGCTTAAAAAGAAATAATTTGTTCTCACTTTTTGCCTCCGTCGGGCTTCTGGCTCAATTTGGATTACAATCTTTTATTAATATAGCGTCTACTTTACATATAATTCCGACAAAAGGGATGACCCTTCCTTTTATGAGTTATGGAGGATCCTCTATGATCGCAAGCAGCATTACAATAGGGATGATTTTAGCTCTGGGGAAGAGCAGAGTAGAGACATCTCCGATAAATCTCATAAGAATTCTCAAAAAGTAGCAATTTTTGCTATATTTTAGGCAATATTTGTTTTATTGCTAATTAAAGCAAGGAGGCATAAATATTGCTTATTAGAATATAAATCATGGTAATGGTATTGTTATTATCCAATTTATGATCTACAATAGATTTGTAGTTTTTTTATTGGAGGTAGTGGTGTTAACAGTTAATGATAGGTTTCCGAATTTTAATCTAGTGGCAAGTTCTGACCTGCCGTTTGAGCAGCTCAATATGGATAATGCTTTTAAAATAATTACAGAATCAACATATGCCGATAAATGGAAACTAATTTTTTTCTATCCAAAAGATTTTACCTTTGTGTGTCCAACAGAAATTATTGCTTTTGCCAATTTGTTTGAAGAGTTTAAGCAAAGAAATACCCAAATTCTGGGATGCAGTGTGGATAGTGAATTTGTTCACTGGGCCTGGAGAAAATATATGCCTGAACTTCACAAATTACCATTTCCTCTTATGTCTGATTTAAAGAGAGAATTATCTGGTGAGTTGGGTATTTTATGTAAAAATTCAGGAGTTGCGCAGAGGGCGTTATTCATTGTTGACCCAGAAAATATCATTAAATTTGTTATGGTTACTGATTCGAATGTCGGAAGAAATCCAGAAGAGGCTCTTAGGGTATTAGATGCTCTTCAAACTGGAGAGCTATGTCAATGCGGCTGGATCAAGGGACAAGAGACAATTGATCTAAAGAATGCAAAAATTTAATTATTGAGGCCGTTATGAATATTTTTCAAGCGCAAATCGCGCATAAAAATACGGAACTTATTCCGATTTTGAGTAGTGAGGCAATAGACTATCACTATGGTAAGCATCATTGCGGCTATGCTAAAACTCTGAATTCTTTAATAGAGAACACAAAGTTTGCCGATAAAACTCTAGAAGAAATTATTGTCCAATCACGAGGAGTTGACGGAAAAATTTTCAATAACGCGGCTCAATTGTTCAATCATGATTTTTATTGGAAATGCTTAGCGACACCTACACATGGACCAACGAAAAAATTAAAAAGCCTTGTGGAAAATCAATTTAAATCGTTGGATGAATTTTTAAATCGATATATATCATTTGCGAACACTGCGTTTGGAAGTGGATGGTGCTGGGTTGTTTTGGAAAATGAGAATCTTTCTTTCGTTAATACGCAAAATGCTGAAACTCCGCTAGGTACCGATCAAAAAGCAATCTGTGTCATCGATCTATGGGAGCATGCTTATTACATCGACTATCGCAATGACCGGGCTTTGTATATTAGCAAGATCATCAAAGAATGCATCAATTGGGAATTTTGCGCGTCTCAGCTGGAAACACGATAAAAATTATGCGATATTTTAACGGGATGATCGCTTTGAGCTTTTTACAATATTCCTATAGGCCATAAATTGATATTTGGCGATTAGGGCAATTTGTAAATCTCCATTCTTCCAGTTGATTTCGTTTTATTGTTTGTTCGATTTTATTCGCTTCTTCAATTCCAGAGTTGTTGTTAAAATTTAAAATACTCAACCTGGAATTCCCTTTGATCGATTCGATGAACGCCATTACATCTCCATAACCCATTTCATTTTGTGAAAAATCGACCACATATAACTCCGGCATACTTGCAATCGGTAAATTTTTGGCTCCTTCTTTTATTTTATTATTTTTGAAATATAAGTGCATCAGAAAAGTGTTGGACAGTGATTTGCACAATGCAGCGAATACTTTATCGTCAATTTTACATTCGTTGGCTATAAGAGTAGTTATAGAATCAGTTTTTTTAATCGCATCCGAAAGGCTTTCGGCGCTTTTTTCGTCAACGATATTACCGGAAAGATTTATTGTTTTTAACTTTTGCATGGAACTGATAGCTTGGGCTATCAATTGTATTACTTCACTTGGCAATCCATTATCTGAAAGGTCAAGCATATCTAGTTTTTTAAGTTTGACCAATGACTGCTGTAGAATTTCTGCATTTTCAAATAGTTTTATATGGTCATGTTTATTTAGATCTCCAAAAAATATTTTCAGCGCCAGTAGATGTTTCATGTTTCCAATGGCATTAGCGATGCACTCTATATCATTGTCAGATAAAGACATGACCGAAATTTCCAATTTTTGCAATTTTTTTATTTTGAGAATTGCATTGGTAATATTTTTATACGAATTATTGTCGCCAGCAATTGTTATCCATCCGAGCGACAATTCTTGCAGACTCTTGGCGGAGTTAATTATTAAATCGGTTAGATGTTTTGATCCTTCAGTGGATAATTTTCCGAAAGTAAGACTTAGGGATTTTACATTATTGTTAATTTTCAGTGTTCCCAATATGCTCGTTGATTCATCAGCAGACATATCTGGAAAAATTATAACTATATTTTCCAGGGAGGGGTGTTTTTTTATGATATTTACAAACGATTCATTATCGTCGTTTTGTATATCACAGGAACGTATAATTAAACTTTTTAGTGTTGGAGGAAGAAATTTTTGCAAATTTTCTAACACATTTCTTTTTAAAGATAATCCATTCAGTTCGACACTAATTAATTTTGGATACTGTTTGAAAAAATTCATGTCAGAAAAATCGAAATCTTTAGTTAAATTATCTGTTGAACAGGTGTTATTAAATCCAAATAATATTATCTTTTCCCCTTTGATGCGCAAGCCAGCGACATTTTCAGCTGTTATTTTATTGGAGGATAAAGTAAAAGGATAGAAGTTCTCTTCGCTGGGTATACTGTCACTGTTACTATTGTCGCTGTAGCTGCTGTAATTATTTGAGCTGGAAGAACGCCCTCCAGATTGACTCGTCGAGATTTTTTTTTCATTTAAAGAAACACTCGAAGATATTGGTGGTATTTTACTATGGGAATCCGCTGCAGCCAGGTATTCACCTTGAATTACAAACAATAGTACGGCGATAGTTAATAGTTTTTCATATTTTTTAGATACACACATTACAAAACCTCTTTACAGATACTCGCGAATTTAATCAAAGCATAAAAAAGTAAACAAGATCTGAAAATTTTTCGTTTTTTCCATTTTTTGTATATAATTATTTATGTTATTGAGGATCGAGTTATGAGAATCCTAAACAAGATATGGAATTTTCTTTGCATGAGCAATGAAGAAAATGAAGTCTCTCATATTTTATCAACCGAAATTTTACGTGACTATGATATTCGCGGAATTTTCGGGGAGAATCTTTTTGCAGATAACGCTTACGCTATTGGCCGCGCTTTTGGAACATTTATTGGTAGGAAAAATTTGAGGAAAATGTGTGTTGGATGTGATTGCAGAAATTCTTCGGATGAATTGACTAGAAATCTTATAGATGGATTGACTAGTTCTGGAGCGGAAGTGATATCGTTGGGGATATGCCACACTCCCATGATGTACTATTGTGTGCATAAATTGGAACTTGACGCTGGTATTATGGTAACTGGTTCTCATAATAGTCCCGAGTATAACGGATTCAAGTTCATGTTGGGAATCGATCCGTTTTACGGAGAAGATCTAAAAATGCTTGGAGACATGGTATTAAGTTGTGACTTTATAGATGGAAACGGCAGAGAAATTGTTTTAAATAGAATATTTTCAAGTTATCTGTACGATCTTTTGGAAGGATTTAGTTTTTCAGATGATGTAAAAGTAGCATGGGATATCGGGAACGGGACTACTGGCAATATCGTTAAAGCCATAACCGCTAAAATTCCCGGAAAGCATCATATTTTGTTTGAGGAAATGGATGGAAATTTTCCAAATAGATCTCCAGATCCTACTGTAGCTAGCAATATAGAATATTTATCAAAATTTGTATCCTACAATGGATTTGATGTTGGTTTCGCCTTTGACTGCGATGGCGATAGATTGGTGGTTGTGGATTCCAATGGGAAGATGTTGTTCAGTGATCAAGTTTTGGAAGTTTTGGCGGTTGATTTTCTTAGAAAAAATCCTGGTGCTCAGGTTGTGGCTGATGTAAAATCCTGCAATCAGTTGTTCAGCACAATAAAAAAGCATGGTGGCATTGGAATTATGGAAAGATCCGGCCATTCATTTATAAAAACAAGAATGAAAACAAGCGGCGCTCTTTTGGCCGGAGAGATGAGTGGTCATTTTTTCTTTAAGGATCGTTGGTTTGGATTTGATGATGGCGTATATGCTGCGCTTAGATGCCTTGAAATTATAGGGAACGATCCTGATGCATTCAATAATCTGGCATATGGATTCGTAACTCCAGAAATTTATATTACATGTAAAGAGGAGAAAAAATTCGCCATCGTTAATACAGTAAGACATAGATTGGAGCGGGAAAAAAATGTGGATATTATCGAGATAGATGGCGTTAGAGTTGTCATGGATAATGGATGGTGGTTATTACGAGCTTCTAATACGCAAAATGCGTTGTCCTTAAGGATCGAAGCGAATTCTTTGGATGATATGAAGAAGATTAAGGCAAAAATAGAAACTTATTTGATTAAAGATATTAACAACATAGCTGAAATTCTCAAAAATGAGAATATATGAATAAAGAATTTATCGAATTTTTAAAAAGTAAAGCTTCCATTGTGGACGTGGTCTCCAATAGGATTCGTCTTCGCAGATCAGGAAAAGACTGGTTTGGGTTATGTCCATTTCATAAAGAAAAAACTGGATCGCTTAAAGTTGATTCGGACAGAGGATATTACTACTGCTTCGGGTGCGGAGCCAGCGGTGATGTTATAAGTTTTGTGCAGGACTTTGATAAAATCAGTTTCAGAGAAGCTGTTGAATATCTGGCTGGTTGTTATGGAATTCAATTGCCAACACAAAAGGAGAAAACTTTCTCGGATCCACGCAAACCGATCTACGAAGCTATGGTAGAAATGAAAAATTGGTTTGCTAAACAACTTCATGAAGCGGCCGGGGAGGATGCAAGAAAATATCTGGAATCAAGAAAAATCTCCCAGGAATCTGTGGACAAATTTCAGATAGGGTTTGCTCCGGATAATTATGAATTACTAAAGCATCTGAGGAAGTGCGGATTTGACGATGGTATCCTGTTGAAAACCGGAGTCTATAATCGATCGAAATATAGTAATGAATTGACTAACAGATATAATGGTCGCCTGATATTTCCGATACTAGACAGCATAGGAAAATGTATCGGATTTGGTGGAAGGACGATTACTAAAACGGATGCGGCAAAGTATATTAATTCTCCAGAAACTGATATCTTCGTTAAAAGTGATCATTTGTACGGATATTTTTTAGCTAAAAGAGGGAAAACACGCGAAATAATATTAACGGAGGGATACCTCGACGTTATTTCTATGCATCAAGCGGGATTCGATGGAGCTGTTGCCCCACTCGGCACATCCGTTAGTGAAACTCAGATAAATATGTGCTGGAATGTCTGCGATGATCCCGTCGTTTCTCTTGATGGAGATGCTGCCGGGATTAAGGCTTCCTACAGATGGACAGATAAAATATTGCCGCTGATTAGAGCAGGAAAATCATTTAAATTTGCAAAATTACCGCAAGGATCAGATCCTGATCAGCTGATTACTGATGGTCAATCCGATATAATTAAAGGCGCCGTTGAAAATGCCATGTCATTATCGGATTGGATTTGGGAAGGGGCTTTTTTGCTCTATCCTATGGAAACTCCAGAGCAAAAAGCTGCCATTATAAAAATGCTGATTGGTAAAATAAGTACTATTTCGGACATTTCTGTGAGAAAATTATACATGCAAACTTTGAAACAAAAAGAACGAGGTTTGTATCGTCAAAAATTCACATCGCCCATAGAAAAAGCAAATATTCGTCCGGTTGTTTCGGCTCGGGAAAAATTGGAAAAAATATTCATTGTGACAATTATAAATCATCCCTATATTATTAGTAAGGTCATCGAGAGCTTTGTTAATTTGGAATTCAATAATTTTCAGATGAAAAAATTAAAGGAGCGTATATTGAACTGCTATGATATCTATCTAAGTGGAAGTGCAGACAAGTATGAATCGACTATTGCAGAGCTAAAAAGTGATGCGGTTGCGTATTTGATGGACATTGAGTTACACGCTAGATTTTCAAATGAAAATGCAACTGACGATGAGGCTGTGGAGGGTTGGTTCAGGTTGATGGATAAATATCATACAGAACCGATGGTTACCGCAGATTTACAAATGGCAGTTTCTAGTTTAAAATCCTCGTTTTCAGAAAACGATTGGCGAAGATTAAAAGCTTTGAAACGGGAAGCTATTTCGAACCGTACGAAGAAATAGGAGATATAAATGAGTATGAATTTTGTATCAAAAATTTTAGAAGATACAGAAGAAAAACAGCCCGCGGAAGAAACAAATATTGACTCGGAGCAAGAATTAAAGAGGCTATTGGCATTAGGTAAAGAACGTGGATACATTACCTATGATGAATTAAATGATGCTCTGCCGAAGGAAAAATTCTCTACGGAAAAAATAGATGTCGCCATCTTAGGCATTTTGGATATGGGGATACAACTTATAGAAGCAGAAGATGCCGAGACATTTTCTCAGGAAAACTCGCAAACAGCTGAAGTGGCTCCCGATGTTGCAGATGAACTGTTAAGAACGGATGATCCTGTTCGTATGTATTTACGAGAAATGGGTAACGTTGAACTGCTATCCAGGGATGGAGAAGTAGAACTTGCAAAAAGGATAGAGCAGGGATATCAAGATGTTCTTGACGGCCTGAGTAAAAGTCCCAGGACATTTGAAAAATTCAACCAATGGATGCTCGAGCTGCAAAATCGCAAAATTATGCTGCGGGATATCATTCAAATGGATGGAGGTGCTTCCGAGAGAGAATTGGAAAATGATGAAGATCTTTCGGATGAAGAGGATGATATTCCTGATTCGGACGAAGAAGTATCCGAAAATTTAGTTGGGGCAGAGGAAGTGAATGCAGATGAAGAGAGTATGCTTCCGGAGATTCTTTCTTTATTCGAAAAAGCGATAGATCTACATAGTCAAATAATTAAGAAGAAATCTCCTTCTTCAAAATTGCAGAATGAATTGATTTCTGTAATTAGCAATTTAAACATTAATCAGAAGGCGGTTAATCTTCTTTGCGAAGAGCTGTACACGCTTAATCGTAAACTCATTAGAGGTGAGACGTCTTTGCTAAATTTAGCTCAAGACAGTGGTATTAGCCGCGATGTATTCCTAAAAAATTACTACGGCAACGAAACGAACGACTCCTGGTCGTCAAATCTATTAAGGTTTTCAAATTGGAAGAAATTCTTTGATAACAACTACGAAAGTATCAATAATCATCAAGAATTGGCAAGAGCGATAGAAAGTGAAGTTTTTTTGCCAATAAGTTCGTTTAGAAAAATCGTTTCTTGTATCCAAAAAGGAGAAAGGGAAACGAGCCGAGCGAAAAAAGAAATGATTGAAGCAAATCTTAGATTGGTTATTTCCATTGCAAAAAAATATACCAATCGTGGATTACAATTTTTAGATTTGATACAAGAAGGTAACATAGGGTTAATGAAAGCGGTTGATAAATTTGAGTATAGACGAGGATATAAATTCTCAACATACGCAACCTGGTGGATTAGGCAAGCCATAACACGCTCCATTGCGGATCAAGCTCGTACCATTCGAATACCGGTTCATATGATTGAAACAATAAACAAGATTGTAAGATCCTCTCGTCAAATTCTAAATGAAATTGGTCGTGAACCAACTCCGGAAGAATTGGCCGAACGTCTGCATATGCCTATTGATAAAGTTCGCAAGGTGTTAAAAATAGCTAAAGAGCCAATTAGTTTAGAATCTCCGATCGGGGATGAAGAAGACTCACATCTGGGAGACTTTATTGAAGATAAGAGCATTGCCCTTCCGGTCGAATCTGCGGTCAATTCGAATCTGCGCGAAACCACTACTTTGGTTCTGGCAAGCCTAACGCCACGTGAAGAAAGAGTCTTGAGAATGCGTTTTGGCATAGGAATGAATAAGGACCATACTTTAGAGGAGGTTGGTCAGCAGTTTTCAGTCACAAGAGAACGGATTAGGCAAATTGAGGCTAAGGCATTGAGGAAACTTAAGCATCCTAGCCGATCTAGAAAACTGAAAAGCTTCCTGGATTCTTAGTTTAAAATAGCAACCCTCCGTCGACTCCTATAACTTGTCTGGTAATATAAGAAGCGTCTTCGCTCAAAAGATAAGCCACCAGACTTGCGACCTCGTTGATTTGTCCGGCTCTTTTCATGGGAATTTTGCGTTTTTCGATTTCCATATCAATTCCATTGAGCATATCTGTTTCAATGTATCCGGGAGCGATGCAATTTACCGTGATTTTATGCCTTGCAATTTCGAGTGCCAAAGATTTTGTTGCTCCTATAATGCCGGCTTTTGCTGCGCTGTAATTGGTTTGTCCGAAACTTCCGATTAATCCGGATATGGACGACAAGGTTATGATTCTTCCATGAATGCGTTCAGATATCATTGGTTCAACGGTTGGTTTTAGTACATTAAAAAAGCTATTTAGGTTTATGTTTATTAGATCGTCCCACTGTTTACCTTCCAGAGCGCGAAAAGGGATGAAGTTCGTTATGCCGGCGTTGCAGATAATACCATAATAGGCACCGTGTTCTTTTATATCGTCGGAAAGTGCCTTTTCGGTTTCTTCACGATTAGAGACATCGAAAGATAAGAGCCGTCCCGATGTTGTTTTTCGAACGCTATCCAATACTTCTTCCGCCAGTTTATGATTTTTATTGCAGTGAAGTATCATTTTGTATCCAAGTTCAGCCAAGTATAGTGCTATTCCTTTGCCGATGCCACGGCTTGATCCCGTAATGAGAATTTGTTTATCCATTTTCTTGCCTCAACAGTTCATTCAAGTCGTTGCGATAGTAAACTTTTATATCTCCCCTTGCGCAGATAACATTTTGATCATTTGAAATTTCCCCGTTGAAAGATGACATTTCTTCCATTACGAATTGCTCCTTTATGGATATGCGATAGGTATAATTGACGGAAAATTTTTGAATAGAAAATTCAAAATTTCTGGTTCCTAAAACCAATTCAATTGCTGGAGGTTTCTGATTTTCTATTCCCAACAGGCATCCGACCGTTTGCGCCATGTATTCTAGTCCGATGTAGCATGGAATGCCTTTTATTTCGTAGTCGAAAAAAACACTTTCCGGCGAAATATCGACTTCTGCTATTAAAGTTCTTTCTTTTAGGTCATGTTCCACTACACGAGAGAGTAAAATCATGGGAGGTTTTTGGGGAAGTATTTTTTCTAGACTATGCATCATCGTTTGTCCCAATAATTACGCTGGCATTACTTCCACCAAAAGCAAACGAATTGCTGAGGCAGTATTTTATCTTTTTACACTGACCGGACTTTGCAAAAGTTAGAGGATCTTCCATATCGTCCCCGTCGTAAATATGTGGAATCAGTAGACGATCTTCATTTAAATTCGAGAGCATAAGCCAGCATAGAGCAACCTCCGTCGTGCCAGCGGCTCCCAACAGATGTCCAGTTAGCGATTTAGTTGAGGCGCAGATGGGATCGTTTCCAAAAATTTCTTTTACAGCGGCGCTTTCCATTGAATCATTATGGAAAGTTCCCGTTCCATGTAAATTTATGTAGGAAATATCCAGTGGATTTAAGGATGCATCAGATATGGCAGCCTGCATAGATTGTTTAGCTCCTGTTCCCAAAGGATCCGGCGAAGTTACATGATAAGCGTCGGAAGATTCTCCAATTCCTAGAATTTCGATTCCCTCTCTATTTTTTTCCATAATAAAAAGGGCGGCTCCTTCCCCGATGTTTATCCCGTCTCGATTTTTACTAAATGGATTGGTTATGCCAGACGAGTAGGCTCCCAGAGCGTTGAATCCTCTGATGGTAAAAGCGCACAGATCGTCTGTTCCTCCGACTAAAACGGCGTCACAAAGATCTGAATTTATTAAATTTCGCGCTGTAGCGAAAACTTTTGCGCCAGATGAACATGCAGTAGATACCGTATAGGCTATTCCTTCGGTTTTGGCGACTGTTTGTAAAAATTCTGTTGGCGCTCCTTCTTCCAACCATTTGATTTTTAGGTCGGCCGACATTTTTTTCGATTGAAAATAGGATTTTATATGAGTATCAAATTTTTCGAGTCCAGTATTATTGCTTCCGAGTATTATTCCTATCCGATGTGGAGCATATTTTGACGTTAGTTCTATCCATTCGTTTTCGATTTGATAAAAACAGTGTAATAGTAACCTGTTAGTTCTAAAATCATATGTGGGGTTTTTTATGGGAGGAAGCTCCTGTTCTACGACTCCGAAATAAGCCTCCCTATCGGGAATTAAATTTGCGATTTTTTTCAATCCGCGCTGACTGCTGGAGCAAGCTGCCCTTAAGACTTCGCTTTTCGAAGATCCAAGCGCATTAATTATGCCAAGAGCCGAAAGCTTCATTTTCTGTCTTTTTGTTAATTATTTACAACAAATTACCATGGTGATACATTAAAATCTAGAAAAATTTATAGCAAAAATATGTTTATATCGATTAAAAAATGGAATATTTGCGAAAGGAACGACGTAATTTTGGATTTCATACCGCCGTTGGCTAAGCGAGGATTAAATGAAATCTGTCGAATAGCCCTCTCGTCCTTTTATCAACTGCGGGCGAGTCGTAATGCGTCCATGGTTTGCGCCTCTCAATTTGGAAGTTGGCAACAGATTATAAAACTGGCGGAACGATTTTATTTAGAACAGGAATTTTCTCCGGCTGCCTTTAGTAAAATTCCGCACAATACGTTTGCCGGTATAATTTCGATATTAAATAAAAATACACTTCCATATACAGCGATTGCGGCCGGCGATAAAACCTTTGAGATGGGATTAGTTGAAACGATGATACAAGAAGACGAAGAGATAATTTATACCTACGCGGAAGAGTCTACGCCTGAAATATTACAAAACTTTATTAACGTAAAGCCAAGCGCTTTTTCCATGTTAATCTCCAAAAACCAAGGGGACTATAATTTTTTATTTACTCACAATCGAAATGTCAAAGTAAAGACGGTTTATG
>JAISQI010000057.1 GCA_031274295.1 Holosporaceae bacterium | reverse complement strand
CCTCCAACATATGCCTATATACGAGGTTATAATCTAGTTTTTGATTGGGAATAAACGCTGTTAACCAGTATTTATCAGTTATGCCAAACCAACCGCCCTGGGTTTTGTGGCGAATTTCCCGCTGTTTGGCGATATCTTCATATTTTATCTCTTCGAGTTTTCCGTTTATGTATCCCAGGGGCCCTTCGTAGAAATTCATCGAATTATCCGAAGATTCGAACTCTCGACCAATGATAGTTATAGATTCTAGAGATACGTTATGGGCGCCATAGTTTTTTACCACATCGACTATGGTGACAAGGAAATCCTTATCGACCGATATACGCTTTTCAAAGAGCAACCCGTTGCCGTTATCCCAAGTTAAAATTACCGGAGAGTCTTCCGAAAGACGAGTGGAATTAACCTTCCAACATGAATTTTCATCCGGAAGGATCACATTGGGATCGCTGGATAGCCATCCGGTCTGGGCAAAATAGCTTGGATGGCTATTTTTTAAAATTTCAATATTTTTATTATCATTTATGCTTTTTTTATATTTTTTAAGATGGATATTATCTATTTTCACTCCGCGAGAGGAGATAGTTCCCAACAAATTAGGGGATTCTATTTTAATATTTTCCGCTTTTACCTGTGGAGCGGGAGATGCGACTTTTGCGACGGAAGAAACAGTTGAAACATTCGCTTTTTCGTTAGCATTTTGTACGACGGTCTGTTCTAAAATTTTGTTGTTATCAAAAAAGTACGGATATCCGATCATTATCAGCATAGAAACAACAAAAAATATCATTATGTTCCGTTTATCTTCTTCCATGGGATCCCCTTGTAAAAACTCTACACACTACAAGCGTATATAACCGGATGCATAGTATATTAAATTAGCTTTTTTCGAAAGTATAAACGGAATTTAGAATTCGGGTTTAGAGGTGAGAATTATGTGGAAAAATTTTTCAATAAATACACAGCCATTTTTATTATCTGATTAAAAAGATGAAAAATTATAAGCGAAACATACGGTTGATCAAAAAATGCAACAAAAACAAATAGATATCTGCGTGATTAAAAAGCGAGCAAACAATGATAATTATATGAAAACTTAAGTTTTTTGGTTACAGTTGGGGCTAATATCAACAGAGTTATCCACAGTTTTTGTTGATAATTACTTTTTAGAGTCAGCAATTAATATCAGGATTCCCCCTACATAATGCCGCCTATTTTTAGTAAATAGTATAAAAAACGGCAATAGCAATTGTTTATGCATTGCCGTTTCTGAAACACGAATGACTAAGAGCTTACTTACCGTAGTTTGCGGGGAGCTGCGCTTCTATTTTTGGTGTTTTTTCTTGGATTTTTTACTATTTTTTTTATTGCTCTTTTTCTTTTTATTCTTCTTATTCTTTTCCTTGTCTTTTTTCTTTTTATTTTTTTCTACTTTTTGTTCCATTTGTTCTTCTTCAAGCGAATAGTCATCTTCTTGTGTATCTATTGCGCTGTTTTCATCCTCTGATTCTTCTTCCGTTGATACTGGTATAATATCTTCAGCTGATATATTTTGACATACAATTGGTAGAGCGAATATGCCAAAGGCAGTTAGTGTACCTATTATTTTATTGTTCATGATATGCCTCTTTCTCCTAAGTATTAAATAATCTAACATATATATAATTTAATGCACAAACATTAAAAAAAAGTTAATGATGTCAAGAACAGACACAATCTATTATACCATTTGAAAAATCCACAATATGTAAACATTTCCTATGGGCAAATGCATTTTTTATGCGCAAGGATTTCCGAAATTATACACGACTACTTCCGTAATGTATTGAATCCACTATTTTTGTATTGTCCAAGACCATTGGCCGATAGGCTAGTTTCAAAGAATATTCTCTGCTTGTTGCTGTGATCATTAGACGTTGCCGCTTCTTTGTCTTCATAGGTGTTTATAACAGACTGTTCAACTTTTATGTTGAAGAAATTTGCATCGTACTTAACGCTGAAACAAGGAGTACTTAATCCCGGTCTTCTAGTGAACTCTCCACAGAATTCCAATCCTTTAATTTCCTCCGGAGTGTAGGTAATACTTCCATAAGATCTTCTCTTCTCTCCGGCGTAGTATACATAGCTTCCTTCGAACGACAACTCGGAACATAAATCAATGGCGCATGCTACCGTGAGTCTTCTATCAGGAGATTGTTGATTTCTACCCCATAGAGGATCGTCGTATGTTAATCCGCTAGCAACGGTGAACGAGCAGCAATTGCAGAAGGTCGTTGTGAAACTTAAAGTATACTCGCGTAGCCTCTGATTTTTCGACCACTCTCCATTAAAAATGAATCCAGGGGTAATGTTATAAATCGGTCGCGTATAAAGTCTTGCGGTAATTTGTCTGGAGGATGAGTCATTTTGGGGGATAGAGAGAGGACGCAAAGACTGAAAATATTTGTTTTCCAGTCGGGAGAGCTCGCGATTTTCATCATCAATCTTTCCAAGATCCCCAAAGCCATTTCCTTTAACAGCAAAAAACGCTTCCAGGAAAATCCCCAATTCATTTTTAGGTAACGAGTAGAAAATTCCCGCTCCAACTGTACGGTTCTTATTGCCGCTATTGGAATCGCTGAAGGCTATATTGGGAGAAATCTTACCAAATTCTCCGCTGAATATTACAGTGGCGTCTAGGGTGTAGCAATTTTCATGGGCCTGTCCGCCAATTCCCAGCGTTACGTCGTCCGAATATCCGTATCTATAATTTGTACTGAGACGAGGTTTCTTTTGATATTTTAGTCTGTGGGGATCATCCAATTCCCATAGATGATTGCAAACAACAGTAATATCGAAATCGTCTTTACCTGCTTCCGGCATGCCGTAACCACCAAAGTAATCCACGTTCAAAACTTCTGATCTGCTCAATTGATCGCTGATTTTTACAGTAACTCCAGGCAATTTAGCTTCTTCTGGAAGATCGGAGATGGAATAAATTCCTGGTTTAAACAATTTCAAGGCGATGATTTGTTTACCGAGTTTGCACTCAATCTTACTAAGTCTGGTTATTACGATCGAGGATCCACCGTTGATGACGTTTCCGTTGCCGCTCTGGCGGAATATGCTTATACCCGCTCCCGACAGCGCGCGCTGAAATCCTATAGTATTTCTTGTCATTGTATCACCAATAACCAAGCGAAAGTCCCCCTTTTTATCTCCGTAAACTATGCGGGTATAATTCCTATAAAAATGCGCCTCTTCAAGAGCATTTTGAGAAGCGCTATTTAGTCTTTCCATTACATGAGGCAATCCCAAAGAGGCTGCGATATATTTTGTTTCTTTAAAAAAAGTACCATTTCCTTTCAAAAAGGGCGTGAAAGTATATTGACGTCCGTAATAAACATCGCCTTCTAGAGTGAAATCTCCCAACGTTATAACTGGATTAAGTGCAAAGGCAGAAGTATTTTTCTCTCCGAAAGCGTAGCCATTATTTCTCTCGTGAACACACTTAATATTCAAAAAACTATCATTTTCTTCGGTGGATTTAGAATTGGATTCTGCGATGGCATGCGAAAACATAAAGGAGCATACCACTAGACAACATACTTTTTTCAACATAACAACTCCTCAACAAAATTATTAAAACTATCACGATTCTCGCTGATTCGCAAAAAAACAAATACGAGAAATAATAAATATCGAAACAGTGTCGGAAAAAACACAATTTTGCTTTAACAATCGTTATTTCTAAAATTTCGTGTTATATATGATCATTAAACGCGTACTGACACTATGTCCGCACTCTAGTTTATAAATGCCGTTATTTTTATTTCTTTGGGTGGCATATTCAAGATCAAAACGGAACGTACACTTATCATATAAGGCTTTTTCTATACCAATTCCCAAAGTCGGAATTAATTTCGAAGTCTTCAAAAGGCTATCCACACCGCTGTCCAACGTGATTTTTCTGTGGGCAAATCCGACTCTTCCAAAGAACAGCGTACCTACTTCTCTAGCTGCGTATCCAAACCTAATTCCAAAAGAAGGAGCTAGACCGTTATCCCTGATTCTTACATTTTGTCCCCGAAGCACTACATTGCTGCGATGCGTTTTCGCAAAATCCAGAAGAATTTCGCCTCCCAAGTACAAAGGACGGGCGTTGGCCGTCTTTCCACTTCCAAATAGCACAGTTCCGATGACGCGGCTGGCATTAATGGATACCTCTTCATTATAAGAAATATTTTGTGCAATATCATCTGCGGAGTAATATCCAAAACCTCCTCCAAAATATATTCCATCGAAACAATCGGCGCTCGCGATTGCTTGGGGTATGCTCAAAATTAAGACTGCAAACGCTAACTTTTTCATAATGATTCCTCCAAAACAAACAAATACTTTGTATAATTACATAAAAATTAATAATAAAGCAACATATTTGCATTGGCACATACTAAAAAACAAATTTCCGGGAGGGGAATTGCCTCTCGCGACATTAAATCGCTTTTTATTTAATTATAAAAAAAAGTTTTCAAAAAAACTTGACAAATTCTTTTTTTTAAAGTAAAATGTTTTTATGATTTTAGATAAAGGAGGAAATATCATGAAAAAATCATATTATGTTATTTGTGCTGTTGTCATATCATCGTTTGTATATGAAGCCAATGCCAGAACGACAATTTACGGGAAAGAACCTGATTTCTCAGGACTTCCAATAGTAAGGGATAGCGGCGAAAAAGAACATCAAACGGCAAGTAAATCGTCATCCTACACATCGGACCCTAGATGGGCCAAAAGAGAGGGTGGTTATGCCTTGAAAAAGTCCGACGGCAGTTATGGTAAGACTATACCAGCCGATAAGCCGACGTCGAACAGTAGGTCTTATGGCGGAGACTATTACAGGTAGAAATAGCATCAGTTAGATTCAGGATGAAGACTGTTGGTCGACATCCTGGGTCTAAGCTGAAACTGCAGATTTTAAAGATTGTTTAAATCGCCATAGAGAAAGCGAAGCCAAATTCTAAGATGGGACGCATGAACGTGAAAGACGCTATATGGTCATCTTCTGCCGGCTTTAGGTGATGTTCCCTCAATTATCGGTCTATAATCGTTGATTATAGTTATGAGACGCTTCCTGCATCCAATACTAATTCCGTATAAACAAAAACAAGTGCTTTTCCGATCGAAACTTTCAGTTCCACTTGCGAAGACACAGTTCTATTACTCTGGGAGTTTTTCCCAGCTATGGAGAGATAATGGTTCTGAAGTTCCCATTTTAGTCCTTTTGACGTTATGAGACAGCCTGGCATTCCGAATATGGAAATTTTCGTGTTGGCCGGAATATGGAGGATTTTGTAATTATCAACCGCCATAAAAAACATACCGTCTAAAACAGCTACGGATTTTGTTCTGGAAAATATGCTAATATTTCCCAATATATGATCCAGGCATCCTCCGTTGATTCCCATTATGACGGACGGAGTCATAGATTTCTCTTCGACGAAATCCAATGCTTTCTCAAAATCCGTGTTATCTTGACTGTTTATTTTTAGATGGCGTCTGTTGTGCAGTAACTCATTGTCTACGCTATCTAAATCCCCCACTATCATTTCGGGTTCTATGCCGTTTTTGATTAAAACATTAGCTGCGCCATCAACGGCTATCACTGGCAAATCAATTTTTTTTATCAAATCGCACTGAAGATTGCCGTCCAAGCATAGTACGGACTTATACGCTGATTTGTTTTCTAGAATTTTTTCTATCATAAATGGTTTTCTGCGCTATTGATATACCAGACAATATCGATCCTATAATATTGCTATAGATCACAAACTTCGAATCAGTATATACCCCATGAACGATCCATGCCAGCGAGCAAACCAAATAATTTATTAGCATTATCATGGAAATATCGTCGGTGGATTTTGTTTGATATGATTTATAAACCTGTGGGAATAATCCTATTATGGACGTAACCAACGCTACGCTGCCGGACAAAAATTCTAACGTACAAAAAGACTGTAATGACATCATTCGAAATCTCCTTTATTTATCGTATGGGTTTTTTTGTTGTTTCAGAAATATTCTAAGCGGTACGCCGTAGAGACTAAAAGATTTTCTCATATGGTTCAATAGATATCTTTCATAACTCACGGGTATATGTTTTACGCGGTTGGCGAAAAGCATAAAAGTTGGAGGTTTGCAATTTGTTTGGGAAATGTACTTCAATTTGATCGGCATTCCGTTTACTAAAGGAGGAGGATTTAGGAGGACGGTTTCCCGAAACCATTTATTAAGCGTCCCTGTGGAAATTCTTTTGGACCAGCCATCATATAATTTCAGAGAAGTATTGAAAATTCGAGCCAATCCCTTTTTTTCTTTCGCCGAGACAAGCAAACAGGCGACTCCAGGTAATTGAGCGAATTCTTTGACAACTCTGTGTTCTACGGATTGCAGAATTTCATCAGGATTATCAACGATATCGCTTTTATTCAGAGCAAATATAATGATTTTTCCTTCATCCAAAGCTTTTCTCGCTATGGTGATATCTTGTTTTTCTAGCGGATTCTGTATATCCATCAGAACCACCACAATGTTTGCCTGCCGAACGTGTTTCCAGGTGTCCAAGATGGAAATCGCTTCTATTTTTTCTATAACTTTGGATTTTTTCCTTTGTCCCGCTGTATCTATTAAAGATATTGGTTGATTTTTAAATCGCCAATTTAAAGATATAGAATCTCTCGTAATTCCCGCCTGATCGCTGGTCAACAATCTATCCTCTCCGACAATTGCATTGATTAAAGTTGACTTTCCTACGTTGGGACGTCCAACAATGGCTATTTTTAGCGTAGTTTCATCAGTGACTTGGGAAGAATTTTGAAAATCACATTTAGAAAGTTCAGAATAAATTTCGTTCATTCCTAAATTATGCTCGGCCGATATTGCTATGCCATCTCCAAAACCTAAAATTTCCGGATTAATTTCTGAAATCTTTCCTTCGGATTTGTTTTTTATTAGAACAGTTTTACGAGGACCAACCTTTTTAAAAGCTCTCCTTATCCAGGAAGCTATTGCCTTGTCATATTCCGTAACTCCTTCCGCAGCGTCAATGAGGAAAAAAACTGCATCAGATTCTTTTATCGCCGCTAGAGATTGCTCGTTCATGGAAATCGCAAGAGAGTTTTTGGAAAACGGATCAATTCCAGGCGTATCCCATAAACTTAATTCAATGCCACATAAGTCAGCATCGACTAGTTTGCGATCGCGAGTGATCCCCGGAATATCCCCTACAATTGCCGATTTTTGCCCGGCCAATCTATTGAACAACGTAGATTTTCCAACGTTTGGTCTGCCTACTATGGCGATTTTCATCGATACGCCAAAATTTTTCCGCAATTCATCGGAACGTACATAACGCCGTTGGCAATTGCTGGATTGACGGAAATACCGTCATCTTCGTCATCCATCTCTATGATCTTTTTAACTTTACCATCATACACATTAACAAAAATCATGTATCCGTTGGGAGAGATCATTAATACATGATCCTTAACTAGAATCATGGCATACCAATCGGCGATTTCCTTTTCGTCATTTGTGATTTTAGTAAACCAGCGTTTTTTCCCGGTATCCTTATTTAAACACACCAGCTCTGACCTTGAATTGAACACAAAAATGCTGTTTCCACTTACAATTGGAGTTTGGACTCCGCCGAAATCATTTCTCCACAACTGTTTGCCGGTTTTCGCATCGAATGCTGCGGTCTGCTCGTTGGCGGCAACAAAATACACTACTCCATCCTTTACAACCGGACATGCGCGAGGGTGAGAAAAGGCACGAGCGGCATGGGTCAATGAAAATTTAGATAACATTGCATCCCAGATTACGGCTCCTGTTTCTTCCAGCAGAGCGTAGACTTCACCAGATGGATAAGCAAAATAAACGATCCCGTCATCTATGGCGGGACACGAACTGCCAATGAAAGTAGTGTCCGCCATCATTCCAGAGTGGGACCATGAAATTTTTCCAGTATCGATATCAACGCT
>JAISQI010000030.1 GCA_031274295.1 Holosporaceae bacterium | reverse complement strand
CGTAGCATACAGAGATGAAATGAAGTTTTCCGAGGCTAATAATTTCAAAGAAGTGATAGTTCCGCCGGGTCACTATTTCGTGATGGGAGACAATCGCGATTGTTCCAAAGATTCTCGCTGTGGATTAGGCTTTGTTCCGGAAGAGAATCTGATGGGACGCGCCCTATTTATAGTGTATTCCATAGACAATGGTGTAAAACTTTGGGAATTTTGGCTGTGGATTCAAAACATAAGATACAGTCGCATTCTAAAAAGGATCATTTAATGATCGCGCTTGATTGCGTAACGAAACTGCAAAATATAATCGAATACAAATTTAGAAATAAGGATTTGATCGAGGTTGCATTATCCCATCCGGGATTAAAAAAAGGTAATAAAATCTTTAACAAAAATTTCGAAAGACTCGAATTTTTGGGGGATCGTGTTCTGGGATTATCGTTGTCGAGCGCTTTATATGAGAAATTTCCAGCCGACAGTGACGGCGATCTTGCCACGAGACTTGCGGTCTTAGCCGGAACAGATTTTCTAATTAATGTTGCGAAAAAAACAAAAATTCTAGATTGTTTCTCCATTCCAAAAGATTTTTTTGTTTCGGTGAACAAAAATTCATCATCAATAGCGGATATGCTGGAAGCGGTTTTTGGATCGATATTTCTTGATGCAAATTTTGATACTGCCAGAAGGATCATTTTGAAATTATGGAAGGACGATATCGATAATGTGGCGCACAAAAAGAAAGATTCCAAAAGTCGTCTACAGGAAATTACTCAATCGGCATCTGGCGAACTTCCAACCTACAGATTGATAAAAATAACAGGAGAAGCCCACGATCCTATTTTCGAAATAGAAGTTACTGCTCGTGGAATGTCAATGATTGGATACGGAAATTCCAAAAAAAATGCCGAACTCGATGCCGCCGATAGACTTATGAAAAAACTAAAGGGGATAAATTGAGAAAGTGTGGTTTTGTTGCTGTTCTTGGAGAAACCAATGCCGGAAAATCAACTCTAATTAATCAATTGGTTGGGACTAAGGTCTCGATAGTGTCCCGAAAAGTTCAAACGACTCTATCAAAGATTCTTGGAATAGCAATACATGGCGAAAGTCAGATAATTTTTATTGATACTCCCGGATTTTCAAAAAACAAGCATTCTAAGAATCTAGAAAAAATAGCGTGGGATTCTTTTCGCGAATCAGAGGAAATTTTATTTGTGGTTGATGTCTGCAAAAGAAAAATTGACACCAGCGTTGCTCTGCTACAAAAGATTCATGCGGCAAAAAAAATTTCTCTGGTTATGAATAAGGTGGATCTAATCCATAAACCAAAACTCTTGGAAATCGCCGAGATATTTAGTCAAGTTAGATCGTTTGAGAATATATTTATGGTTTCCAGTCTTATCGGAAGTGGCACAGATAAGATATTAACTTATCTTGCAGAGGCTGTTCCAGATGGCGAATGGCTCTATGAAGAAGATAAAATCGTCGATTCATCCTTCGAGGAATATACCTCTGAAATTACACGGGAACACATATATCATCGACTGCACCAGGAAATACCATATAGATGTGTCGTGAAAACGGAGAACTATCAGAATCAGCCGGACGGTAGTGTAAAGATCACGCAGAATATTTACGTGGAGAACAAAGCTCAGAAAATTATATTTCTCGGGCATAATGGAGGAAAAATAAAAGCTATCGGAGAAGCGTCTAGAAAAGAATTAACGTCTCTACTTAATAGAAAGGTACATTTGTTTCTCCATATTTTGATCGACAATAAAGCTTGTAAAAATAATCATACGAAATAATATCAATTCCACGTCGGTTTTATGTTAGGCGTCTAAACCTACCCAACCGTTAATATTTCGTAAAATTACCTTAGAATGAGAAAATTGTGTTGACGCGGCTAAATCAAATGTATATAAATGTTCTCACGCTCTTTGAAAAGTGAACAGACGAAATAATGAAAGAAAGGATATGTAGGTGGCGCAATTGGAGCCTAATACATATCGGATCTTGCGTCAGATATGATATGAGGCTAGGACGACTTTAAGTCGTTTAACTTGAGAGTTTGATCCTGGCTCAGAACGAACGCTGGCGGCACGCTTAACACATGCAAGTCGAACGAAATTATGGGGCTTGCTCCATAATTTAGTGGCGCACGGGTGAGTAACACGTGGATACCTGCCCATTGGTGGTGAACAACTCCGGGAAACTGGAGCTAATACACCGTAAGCTCGAGAGAGGAAAGGCCGTAAGGTCGCCGATGGAGGGGTCTGCGTCTGATTAGGTAGTTGGTGAGGTAATGGCCCACCAAGCCAATGATCAGTAGCTGGTCTGAGAGGATGGTCAGCCACACTGGAACTGAGATACGGTCCAGACTCCTACGGGAGGCAGCAGTGGGGAATATTGGACAATGGGGGAAACCCTGATCCAGCGATGCCGCGTGAGTGATGAAGGCCTTAGGGTTGTAAAGCTCTTTTGACAGGGACGATGATGACGGTACCTGTAGAATAAGCACCGGCTAACTCTGTGCCAGCAGCCGCGGTAATACAGAGGGTGCTAGCGTTGTTCGGAATTACTGGGCGTAAAGGGCGTGTAGGCGGT
>JAISQI010000040.1 GCA_031274295.1 Holosporaceae bacterium | reverse complement strand
TTGTGCGGCGGAGAAGATAATACAACTAATAATCAGATGGAGTTGATATCTGCCATCAAAGCGCTAGAAGAATTACAAGAAGCCTGCGCCGTTGAACTGTACAGCGATAGTAAATATTTGATAAACGGAATGACTCACTGGATTAATAATTGGATAAAAAATAGATGGATAAATTCCGAAAAGAAACCCGTAAAAAATAAGGAACTATGGGTCAGATTATTATCATTATCGATATATCATAAAATTTCCTGGAATTGGGTAGCTGGGCATTCGGGAAATGAGTTCAATGAGCGTGCAGATCAGCTTGCCAGGTCGCAATGTCCAAGATAAATCTACTCGGATTTACACTGGAACAACTAAAATCAGAATTTTTGAAAACAGGGCTTACCGATCTGGATGCAAAGCGGGTTTTTCCATGGATACATGTTAAGTTAGCTCAATCGTTTAATAGCATGTCTGATGTACCCCTAAACGTGAGGGATTTTTTGCAGAGTAATTATTCCATTGATAGGCCTGAATGTTCGACTGTTCAAAAATCGTCCGATGAAACGCAAAAGGCTCTTCTTAAATTGGAAGACGGTAATTGCATCGAAACAGTTTTAATTCCCGAAGCTAAGCGGACGACCGTCTGCGTATCATCACAGATTGGATGCCCCATAGGATGTAAATTTTGTTACACCGGAACGCAAAAATTTGTTCGCAATTTGACGTCTTCTGAAATAATTTCTCAAATCTTTTTTTGGAAAGATAGATTTGAAAAACCGATAACAAACATAGTATTTATGGGAATGGGCGAGCCTCTTCTAAATTTTGAAAATCTATCGAATACGATAGAATTACTATTGGATGAAAAGGCCCACAATTTTTCCCGCCATAAAATTACAGTTTCCACGTCCGGAGTTATTGAAAATGAAATAATTAACTTGGCTAGATGGGGAATAAAGCTTGCAATTTCCCTGCATGCATCCAACGATGAAAAACGTTCGTACCTCATGCCCATAAACAAAAAATACGATATAAAAACGTTGTTGACGGCGGCTAAAAAGTATCAAAAAATCAGTCGCACTGATCACATAACTTTCGAATACCTCTTGTTAAAAGACATAAATGATACGGATTCGGACGCATCTGAATTGATAAAGCTGTTAAAATTCATCCGGTGCAAGGTGAACTTGATTACATTTAACAGCTGGCTTGGTTCTCAATTTATCGGAAGTGATGGAAACAGAGTTCAAAATTTTTTATCAACGCTGTTATCCAGTGGAATTCGCGCCATCGTGAGAAAATCCAGAGGAAACGATATCCTGGCCGCCTGCGGTCAATTAAAGGGAAGATCTTCACGTTAGAACATAGGGATCTTTCATGGCTTTAATTCCAGGAAGTTCAGTCCCTTCTAGATATGATAAAAACGCTCCTCCGGCTGTGGAAACGTACGATAAATCTTGAGATATCTTAAATTTGTTCATGGCGAAACTGGTGTCTCCTCCGCCAATGATGGAGATTAATTTCTTATCTCTGGTCAATCGCGCGACGTCTTTCGCAATTGATAGTGTTCCAAAATCAAAAGGGGCTTTTTCAAATAATCCTACGGGACCATTCCACAAAACCATTTTGCTTTCTCTCACATGTCGTTTGAATAACTCAACAGAATTGGGACCTATATCAAAAATAGTTGCATTATCATTTTCAGCGGAAACAATTGCATGATGGAATGCTCCTCCGGAACTAACCAGCGCAGAAAAATCCATCGGCATTATCAGCTCACAGTTGTAAGATTGAGAATTTTTAATGATTTCTTTAACGTCTTCTTTGAATTCTTCCGAGTTAAAGATCTTCAGAGAAGAATTTCCCAGAAAGGACAAAAAAGCTCCGGCAATTCCGCCTCCCAGTGCGAGTTTATCGACTCGTTTGACTAAGTTTTTTAGTAGATTAATTTTAGTGGATAACTTCGCACCGCCTATGATGCACATCTTAGGGGATTCAGCGTCATCTAGAAATTTATCAATGGTTTCAATTTCTTTTTTAAACGATAGTCCGAGCGCATGCGGTAAAAACTGAGGAATCGCAAAAATAGATGCATGCCGTCTGTGGGATGTGGAGAAGGCTTCATTGATATAGAAGTCTGCTAACCCCGCTAAACGTTTCGCAAATTTCATATCGCATTTTTCCTCTTCCAGATGAAACCTAAGATTTTCCATCAGTATGATGCTATCGGTGGAGGCTTCCTTGATAATAGTATTAGCTTTTTTATCTAAACAATTATCTACGAAAATGATTTTGGAGTTATATTCTCTGGAAACTTCGTCGGCGATAATTTTGAGACTCTGAATCTGATTGGGATATGTTGTCTTTCCAAAATGTGAAATTAGTATTATTTTTGCCTGCGCGTCTTTTAAAAATTTTATGGTAGAAAATGCATTTTTTATGCGAGAATTATCCTGTATTACTCCATCGTCCATCGGGACGTTAAAATCCACTCGGACTAAAACTCTTTTATTTTTCAAGTCTTTTCTGGTAATAGCTTTTGAATTATGCATAAAGTCTCACCCTAATGATATCGTCCTCTACATGCTCCCGTAGAAAAATAAAAAAACTATTAATAAAATAGAAAAATTATTCGTCAGCAAAGAACAATACTACAGAGTGTGCCTTGATGAAATTGTCTCTTTTCGGTTTCAGATTTATTCTTATGTTTCGCATATGAATTTTGGACATGAAGGTTTAATGTCGTGTGGTAAAAATTTTTGCAAAAAATACTTGTGAAACTATAAAAAAGATACTATTTGATATCCTGTAGCTAATTATACAAAAAATGGGGAGACATCAATGCCAGAAATAGTTCTAATGGGACGTGCTGGGCGAATCGAAGCAAGATATCATCATAGCGCACATCCGGCAGCCCCGCTGGTGATGGTTTTACATCCCAATCCACTGCAAGGAGGCACGATGAACAATCGCGTCACGGTCGCACTTTACAGTGCGTTTGTGGAAAATGGATTTTCTGCCATAAGATTTAATTTTAGAGGCGTAGGGAAATCAGAGGGAACTCACGACAAAGGTGAGGGGGAATTAACAGATACTGCAGCAGTTCTAGATTGGATACAATCCATAAACCAAGGAGAGCGCCCCCTATGGATAGCCGGTTTTTCTTTCGGAGCATTAGTTGGTATGCAATTGCTTATGAGACGTCCAGAAATAGCTGGATTTGTATCCGTATGTCCTCCTGCAAACTTGTATGATTTTTCATTTTTAGCTCCTTGTCCAGTCTCTGGAATGATAATAAATGGAGAAAACGATACAGTATGTCCGATCGATAGTGTGAATAAACTGGTGGAAAAACTAAATAATCAGAAAGGCATTCGCATAGACTACAGAGTGATTCCCAATTGCGATCACTCTTTCAAGAATCATCTTGACACAATAAGAACTTGCGTTGCAGAATACTTGGACGTAAAACGCATCAAAAATGTTGCTAATATGTAGGGTTTAAATGTTATTTTCGTCGGGGGTATGCTGTGCGGTATAAGTCTTCCTTTTTAAATGAAGCCAAGGCGCGGGGTTTTTTTTATCAGTCGACCAATCTTGCGGAAATGGACGAATTTTTAACAACCAAAGGAAGACTCGGATACTTAGGGTTTGATATTACAGCTCAAAGCCTTCATGTGGGCCATTTAATTCCGATATTTTTGCTGCGATTATTTCAAAAACACGGACATAAGCCCGTGGTATTGGTTGGAGGTGGCACTACTAAGATAGGAGATCCATCTTTCAAGAATACAACTCGCCCTATCCTGACGAATGAGGAAATTTCTCTTAATTTAGAGGGGATAAAATCTTGTCTTCTTCCGTTCCTAACATTTGAGAGCGATGAATCCGGCGCTGTTATGGTGAACAACGCCGATTGGCTAGATAAGCTGGAATACATCCCGTTTCTTCAGGATATTGGCAAGTATTTTTCCATCAATCGTATGATTGGATTTGAATCAGTAAAAGCAAAACTGACGGTCAACGACTCTCTCAGTTTTCTTGAATTCAACTACATGATACTGCAGGCCTACGATTTCTATAAATTGTACAGTGAAAAAAATTGTCGCATTCAATTCGGCGGGCAAGATCAGTGGGGAAACATAGTTTGCGGAGTCGAATTGATAAAAAAGAAACTAGGAAAGGAAGTTTTTGGTTTTACCAATCCCCTTCTCACTACCAGTAGTGGTCAAAAGATGGGAAAAACAGCTCGAGGAGCCGTTTGGCTATCGAAAGATATGCTGTCTCCATATGATTTCTGGCAATACTGGAGAAATGTCGACGATGCCGACGTAATTAAATTATTATATTTATTTACGGACGTTGAAGTAGAAAAAATTAAAAAAATGGAATCCGTCAAAGGAGAGGAGCTAAACGCAATTAAAAAGCTTCTGGCGGACGAGGTGACCACAATTGCTCATGGGAAGGATTCTTTGAAGGAAATTCATCGAGTAACAGCGGGAGTATTCGGAGATTCGGAAAGCGATCTGGCTTCTCTAACATCTATTCCGAGATATCATTTGACTAAAGCTAATATAGAAAATACATCGATCATAGATATAATGGTTGAGGGGGGTGTATGCACCAGCAGAGGGGACGCCAAACGATTGCTCCGCGGTAATGGCGTGTGTCTAAACAATAAGGCAATAAATGAAGATTATAGAATTCCCCTCAATTTATCGACTAATGATGTGCTAAAGCTCTCCTGTGGAAAGAAAAAGCATTTATTAATTGTGCTCAATTAAAGCGAAAAAGGTGTCATTTGAGTCACTAATTATAAAAATCGACCTCTCAGTTTTTTCAGAATTCTTACTTCCTAGACTTAATTAATGCACGTTTAATTTCTTCCATTAAGAGAATAGTGTTTAAATTTAGTCACAGAAGATATGTATTTTAGAAAAAATTAACCTTTTATTAACTTTTTAAGTATACTATAACGAGTACGTTGCAATATTTTTGCAATTAAAAGATGTATGATTTGGGATTTTTGCGTTGTGTTAATATTGTGCAGTAGATGTCTCAGAAATTTTTAATGTGTGTATGAATAGTAAATGTTTTGTATGAAAATATGGAGGCCATAATTTTAAATACATGTTCGTAGGTTAAAGAATGCTGTAAAAAGCTTTAATTATCGTTGATGTGTTAATATTATTCTTCTGAGACACCAGATGCTAATGATCGGCAGCAAGCTGCTGCATGGCATCGCGCGATTAATACGACAATCAAGAAAAAACTCACTTTATGTTTTTATTCCTGTGATTTTAGGAATTATATAATGGAGGGAACCATGTCTCGACTCAAAAAAATAGTTTTTGGTTATTCTATTATTTTACTATCTATTCTTTCTTCCAAAGAATGTGACGCTATGAGGCCGAAAGATACTATGAATCCAAAGGATGACGCATCAATTGTCGCCGTGAGTCCCGTTACTGATGGAGATTCCAGGTCTGGACCATCCTTAAGACAAAATAGAAGTGGCATATTTTCCAAGAAGAAACTTCCGATAAGTGTTAGGCGCCAATCGGTATCTGACAGTGAACATGCTTCTTCGAATGAGCTCCAAATCTCTGAAAGTGAGGTCTTTATATCTCTGTGGAATCCCCGAAGCTCTGACAGCAAGAAATCCTCTCCTAAACAGTCAAAACGTCGGCGAAAAACTGAGGATCTAGCCAATTCAAGTTCTGTTAAAGCATCTGCAGGCTCAGGATCCAGGGGCTCCTTTGATTCTGATGCAGACGAGGATAAAATACCTACTTCTGAGTCTTCCCGCGTATTCTCTTTTAATCCACTTCAATTACCAAAAAAGAAAGATTTGACCCCAAATCCCGGGACACGTTCCTCTAAGGTAGCGGCAGGAAAGTTACACAGCCGTCGAAGAGCAGCATCTGGAAACTTAGAAACCATGTATCCTAGCACAAGTGATGGTACCGACACCTTCGAATCTTCTATTTCTCCTCTTTGTCAGTCGCCTCAACTACTGGAAGAGAAAGATTTAAACCCAAATGATAGTATCATATCCCCCTCCGGATCTTTTCCTTCTTCTCTTTATCCGCTTCCTCGGCCACAAAGTAAGAAACTTTTGAAACAAAATGTGAGTATGGGTAATATTGCCAGAGGTAGATCCTCTCTTGGTCAATGTCCGCACTGTCGACGAGTTCATTCTGAATCTGATAGTGAAGCACAAAATGAGAAGAATCGGCGTGTTTCCTGGATGAAGGATGAGCTATCTGATCAAGAAATGATGATGGATCAGCTGAGCTTATTACCCCGCTCTGTCGCTGTCCCACGAGAAGACGTAAAAATAATGCTATCGATAGATGGCGGGGGGGTCAGAGGAATAATTCCTCTCCTGTATATTATGGAAATCGAAAAAGCTCTCGGGATAAGATCTTTCAATGGGGTGATAGACGTATTGGGGGGAACGTCCATAGGAGCTTTGGTGAGTGTAGCCATAGCAACAAATAGGGAGGAAGATGTTTTTAATAGATTTCTGAAATTGGCTAAAGCAATATTTACTAAAAGTACTCATATAATCCCGCTGCAAACACCAATTTATAAGAGTACAAACAAACTAGAGGTAATAAAACAGTTTACAGATTCCCAGAACAGGCCATTACTTAGCAATGAGTTATCATTTCTGACATTTATTACATTTTATAATTTTCTCACTCAGGAATCCAAACTAATAGGCAGTGATGACCGTAGAGAGATTTTTAATCTACATGATTTACTTATGATGAGCAGCGCGGCTCCGACATATTTTGATCCATATGAGTGCGACTCCGTTGATACGACAACTGCTTCCTTCCGTGCAGGTCAGCATTTTCTTGGGGGAGACGGTGGAATATTTGCCAACAATCCTGCGCTTATGGCCTATTCTGAAACAAGAAAGAGATACCCAAACTCGAAAATAGTTGTAATTTCACTTGGAACTGGAAAGTGCAATTCGTTCAAAAATAAAAAGGAATATAAAGATAAAGGATTGCTTGCCTGGGCAGGACTTTTTCCAGATATAGCTATTGCTTCAACTTCTTCTGCCTCACAGCAGGCGTTGGATTGTTTAGCAGCGTCATCTGGAGGAATGTTGGAACATATTAGAATTCAACCTGCGTTGGAGGAGAAGCTCATGACTACTGATGAAACAGAAAAAATTTTCCAACTCAATACTGCTGCCAGGGAATCCATATCTCCAATTGGTTCTGAACGTGACAGAATGAACAGGGTAATAGAAATTTTAACAAGCCGTCTAAGAGGAGAGATATAAAAAAATAGTAATATTTGTATGCCGCTCAGAAGACCGGATCTATCTTCCATTAGATCTGGTCTTCTAGGCATAAATAGTTAGAATTGCAAGTTTTCACTGTTATGCATTGCGTATACAATGCCTCGTTACGAAAAATCGCATGTGATCTTTTACGTTATGAACTCTCAAATAATCTACTCCAGCGTCTTCAACAAGACATGCTGCGGAGATGCTTTCTATATCTCGATCCTGAACGCCGACGTTCGCGTGAAGAGATATAAAGGATTTTCTAGACGCCCCCAGTAGAATTTCATACCCTTGCTGTATATATGTTTTTAAATTTTTTATTATAAAAATATTTTCATATCTGGATTTTTCGAAGCCTATACCGGGATCAACAATTATATTATGTTTCTTAATTCCAAGATTTCTAAGATACTTTATACGATCTTCAAACCAGAGCGGTTGCATCCCGTGCATCATTACGACGAGTTTTATATCTCGATCTGCAATTAGCTTTATTGTGTCCGGACTGAAGGTGGAGTTTTGGTCGTTTATCCATTTTACGTTCGGCTTGGTAAGAACGTGTTTTACAACGGCGTCGAAGTACGTATCTATGCTGATGCATTTTATATCATTACATCGCTCCAGCATCATGCTCAGCCTTAAAATTTCTTCCGACGGAGAGACTTCGACATATCCCGGACGAGTCGATTGCGCCCCCACGTCTATCACAGACGCTCCGTCGGCGCACAGCTTTCGGGCGTGTGCCTCCGCCTTTTCTGGATCGAAGTATTTTCCTCCATCGGAAAATGAATCCGGAGTTACGTTCAGAATTCCAACAAATTTTGGGTACAGAACAAAATGATTCAATGCAGTGTAGTTGTTGGTTCCCAGCTTTATATCTTCCGGCACATTATATCCAATTCCCTCCATAAGAAACTGAAGAAAATCTCGATTTTTTAATTCGTTATGCGGAATAGTCAACAAATCCGTTTCCATTTTCAAATCACCGTATAGAAGTATATCAATGTCGATAATTCTCGGAGACCAGCGAGAAGCGCTTGTATTCCTTCCGAGTTTGGTTTCAATGGTTTTGATCATAGAAAGCAACTCCAGGGGAGTGCGAGTTGTGTCAGCCTCTATTACCATGTTAAGATACGGAATATTCCAGCCATCCGGAGCATTTTCCGGAAGAATAGCTTCCGTCTCAATTACATGTGACGTCCTCTTTATATGGCAGCACGATCGTAATTTCTTCAGGACGTCCCTCAGGTTTTGCAATCGATCTCCGAGGTTAGTACCAATAGCCAGTAGAACTGTTTCTTTTGTTTTCAAAATACCGCCCCCGCCAGTTAAATATCAATAAAATCATCGACCAAAATTATTTCCTCGTGGGTTTGATTTTAGGATAGTATTTCATCCGGAAATCGACGGTTTTTATTTCTTTTTTCCCTTAGCGGGAGTCTTTGTTGTACTAGCTGGAATCTGAATGGGCGCAGAAGTAGATTTTCCCTTTGTAGGAACGGCGGGAGGATTAGCGGGAACGGGATTAGTCTGCGTTGGGACGCTTTCGTGAGCAACTCTGTCTATAATTGATTCCTTTGCCGGAGCTTGTTTTGCGATTTTAGCCATCAACAAACAATTTATAACGAAAATAGTCATTAGAACCGCTGTCGAACGAGTTAATATGTTCGCCTGTCCTCTTATGGAGAACATTCCGCTCGCAGATCCGCCTCCACTTGAACCTAGGGCTCCATCAGAATCATGCTTTTGCAGCAAAATCAAACCTATGATCGTAATCGTAAGAACAAAATGAACCGCCAACAAAAAAGATAACAATGACATATTAATTCCTAATCATATTCTATTGCATCGATGGGACAGGAAGATGCACAACAGCCACAACTAACGCATTTGTCTTTATCTATTATAACTTCTTCTCCCTTTTGGAAGATCGCCATCACCGGACAAACATCGATGCAAGCAAGGCATCTTTTGCATTTTTCAGGTATAATTCTCATATTCTGTCACCAAAAAAGTATCTTGAGTTGGGATTATATAGTTTTTTGACGATTGCTGCAATCGTCACAGAAAACTCAGGTGTCAGCTCCGTGTGAATTTTCAGAAAATGCAGAATGATTATTAATATTTCTAAGCCCCAGAGCTTTCAAGTCATGATCGAACAAGGTATCTCTTTTTTGTTTTTCAAAAATAACTAGAATTGTATCCGCACACAGAGCTCCGCATCCTTTAGCTGCTTTTACTCCTTCTATTTTTAAGAGCTCGTCAACGGTTTTAATGGTTTGGTCTATTACCAGGTTTTTTTCTTGCAATAAAGAAAAGAAATCCTGGACGCTTCGAATTAGCAGCTCTCCATCGGAATGTCTAAAGCTTTTTTCCACATTCAAAGACATGTCCTGAAGTTTTTTAACATCGATTGATCCGAGTTCTTGCAGGTGCAAATGAGTATTTACTTTGCGATCTGTTTTAAAAACGGCAAAATCTAGACCTGGAAAATTCCAAACGAGTTTTTTGGCTGAATTAAGTTTTGCGTCAAAAATAATATGATGATCGAAATATTGTGCTATGCAATCGGCGCCGCTGGGGGGGATTCCGACATTACTCCACGAGTTTCTTCTGTACTCAGATATAAATAAATTTTCATCGAATTTTTGCCGAGTCAGTTTCAAATATAACTTGTATAGCATTGCAAATTGAGCACTGGAAGCGCCTAATCCTCCGCATTCACCGTGCGGATCGTAAAATTCAATCGAGAGATTGCTGAAATCGTGGCTCGCGTAAAACCGATGGGCCGGAGAATTTTCTTTTATTCCAACTAAATTGGTCTTTCCTTTTTTTGTTTTCAGTTTAAACGACGGAGAAGTCACAAGAATAATTGCACTTCCTCCGAATAAAACCGCGTATTCTCCAACTAAAAACGTCTTACTTCCAGCAGAAATGATCATGTAATCATCAAAAATGGCTCCTCGGGACGGGCTCGAACCGCCGACCCAGTGGTTAACAGCCACTTGCTCTACCTCTGAGCTACCGAGGAACATGTAGGTATGAATATCAGAAAAATTTCAAGATTGCTAGAGTATTTTGGCGTGGTATAGCAAAAATAGAGACTGTCAAAAACTATGGGTAAAGCATTTGCTGCGTGGTATCTAATATGCGATTTGAAAAGCCCCATTCGTTATCATACCATGCGACAACGTGTCCTATTGTTCCGTCGACAACCTTGGTAAGTGACAGATCAACAATTGCGCTATGCGGTGAATGATTAAAATCTACAGAAACAAGATGTTCTTCCGTATATCCAAAAATATCTCTAGGTAGAGTGTTCGAATACCGGACAATCGCCTGATAAATATCATTTTCCGTAATTTTTTTCGCAGCGGTAAAGGTGAAATCAACCAGGGAAACATTTTGCGTTGGTACTCTTATGGATAATCCCGACAGTTTTCCTCTAAGGTCTGGGAAAATTTTTTCAATCGCTTGGGTTATTCCCGTTGACGTTGGAATCATACTGTAGGCAGCTGCCCTTGAACGTCTCAAATCCTCATGATTCATATCCACCAGACGCTGATCCCCCGTATAGGAATGAATCGTGGTCGCAAATCCATTAATTATTCCAATTGATTCGTGGATAGCTTTTATTACATGCGCTAGGCAGTTGGTTGTGCAGGAAGCGTTCGAAACAATAATATCGTTCTCACCGTCTAAGGAATTATTATTAACTCCGTAAACAATCGTGTTATCTGCCTTTTCCATCGGACAGGAAATCAGCACTTTTTTAGCTCCCGATTGCAGATGTAAACTGCAAAGTTCTCTTGTTTTCAGTATTCCAGTACATTCCAGCACCAAATCTATATCCAATGTTCTCCAGGGCAGTTTTTCTGCAGATTTTTCAGAAAGGTAAGTGACTTTTTTTTCGTTCAGCCAGAATTCATCATTGGATATTTTTTTTACAGTACCTCCAAAATGACCGTGGGCGGAATCGTACTTTAATAAATGTAGGGCGGTATCTATATTTTGTAGATCGTTGACTGCAACAATATCAAAATCATATTTTTTCAAAGATTCTACAAAAGCCCTGAGAGTCAATCGACCTATTCTACCAAAACCGTTAATGGCTACTCTAGTTTTTATCATTTTTTGCAATTGCTCCAAAAATTTTATTACATATATCCTGGGATTTTAAACCGAAAAACTTATAATTTTCTGAACAAGAGCAAGATTTTCCAAAATTGTTTACTCCAAAAAACAATCCATTTGCGCCGAGATATTTTTCCCATCCGAATCCATTGGACGCCTCAATTCCAACTCTTAGCGAATTCCCAAGAATTTTATTTTTAAATTCCTGGGGCTGCTCATCGAACAATCTCCAACAAGGAAAACTAACTAAATTAGCTGAAATATTGGCATTGTTTAGTATTTTTTTCACTTCCAGAGCTATGGCGACTTCCGATCCACTGGCAATTAATGTGACTTTTTGGTCATTATCCGAATTATCATCGTATATCAGATATGCTCCGGTTTCACAGAGATCTGTTCTTCCGCAGAATCTCACACTGAGTACATTCTGTCTGGTAAGAATAATTACAGAGGGTCTGGAGCTTTTCAGAGCGCATTCCCAACATTCTGAAGTTTCCATTGCATCGGCGGGACGAAAAACATTCAAGTTTGGAATCGCTCTTAGGGAGGCAAGATGCTCCACTGGCTGATGAGTCGGACCATCTTCTCCGACTCCTATTGAATCATGACTAAAGACAAATATTGATGGAACATTCATAAGAGCGCTCATGCGAATGGTCGGTCTCATATAGTCACAGAAGGCCAAGAAAGTTCCGGCAAAGCATTTTATCTTTTTTCCGGCGGCAATGCCGTTCATTATGGCTCCCATTGCATGTTCACGAACTCCATAATGTATGTAATTCCCCGAAAAATCTTTTTTTGATATGGGCTTCATGGTCTTTGAAAAACATCCTGTTGATCCTCCCAGGTCGGCAGATCCAGATATAATCATATTGGACGTGAGCATAATTTGAGAAATTACATGCTTCGAGCTATTTCTTGTCGCTTCAAAGGGACGAGACACAAAATAATCCTTTTTAATCGCCCGAAATACCTTTTGCATTTCTTTTGTAAATTCAAATTCCAGTGCTCCATATTTTTCCAACTGCTCTTTGTACCATTTTTTACAATCATCATGATGACGTTTACCAATAATATGCCATGTCCTTTTTACATATTCCGGAATTTCAAATGCATCGCAGGACCAGTCTAATCTTTTTTTTGTTTCCTCAATTTCACTTTTGGTAAGAGCTCCTCCATGTGCTTCCATGGTATTTTCTCTTGGACATCCGTAGCCAATTTTTGTTTTACATGCAATTATCGACGGGCGATCGTCTTTTTTGGCAGCTTCAATCGCTTGGGAAATGGATTCTTCGCAATGACCATCCGCAGTAAGTACATGCCATCCATAGGATTGATAACGTTTCAGAACATCATCACCGGAGGAGATCTTTACTTCTCCGTCTATGGTAATGTTATTATTATCAAATAAAACAATAAGATGTCCGAGGGACAGATAACCTGCTATTGAACTTGCTTCATGGGAAATTCCTTCCATAAGATCTCCGTCCCCAACACTGACGTACGTATAATGATTAATACAGTCATCGCCCAATCTTGCATTAAGAAGTCTTTCTTCTATAGCCATTCCAACGGCATTTGCTATTCCTTGCCCTAATAATCCAGTTGTTGCTTCAATTCCACACGAAATATTATACTCCGGATGTCCGGCGGCGTTTGATCCTAGTTTTCTAAAAGTCTTCAGATCATCAAGTGTCATCTTTTCGTATCCCGTGAGATATAACAGAGCATAAAGAGCAGCTGAACCGTGTCCTCCCGAAAGAACGAACCTATCTCTATTGGGCCATTGTGGATTTGCAGGATCAAATACTAAAAAATTTTTGAAGAGAGCCGTTAAACAATCGGACATTCCTAAAGGCATTCCAAGATGTCCACTGTTTGCATTTCCTACTTCAGAAATAGCTAAAAACCTGACTGTATTCGAAAGACTCCTAAACATACCTTCCTACTCCTGTCACAAAAACTGCTACATTATATACTACTTAGCCAAGTGTTAATAAATTAAAAACAATTAGAGGCAGACATATAAAAGATTTTTCTACAAATTGCAAGGGGAAATAACCCTCGAATGACAAAGCTGCGTTGAGTTATTTTGCGGAAAAATTGAGTTGAAAGAATCAATTGCTCTCGATTTATGCTATAATTTCATAGATTCAGCGGTTGACCTTATTCTTTGAGCTAGTTTGGCAAGATCATCTATCTCTCCGTGATATTCATGAGATGAGACGTACCCTTCATATTTCGTAAAAAATTTGTTGTAATCCGTATGGATGGGCTCCCAATTTTCTTGATTTGTATGATGTAGTGGAAAAAGCTTGGCATGCACATGATTTATGCCAAATCCTTCAAAAATCAAGGCTGTCCTGGCGACGTCATCAAATGTAGCATCTAGAAGTCTACCAACTATTGCAGATTTTAAAGTTAACTTGGACAATTCTTCCTCGGGAAGAGCGAAGGCATAACTCTGAAAGTGCTTTTTAGGAATGACAACTGAAGCTCCTAACGTGTTTGGATATATCGATAAAAAAGCCAGATGCTCGTTATCCTCCCAAATTTTATGAACGGGACTTCTTCCGGCAACTATTTCACAAAAGATACAACAACTATCATCCACAACGACACCTCATAGGTTTCCACATCTTAGTAAATGAAACGCGCATTATCAATTGGGAAAAAGAATGACAGAAGAAAATATTTTCGAAATGCATGTTTAAAGACCAAGGCCATTAGCATAGGATTTGCTAGTACCTAATTATTATTTTTAGTGTATACTAACGTTTCTAAGAAGGTTTATATGAGAAATGTCGTTGAGACAGCTAGAAGTTTTATTTTAGGAAAAAATGGGAAAATATCAAACAGGAAAATAGCTTTCTTTTTGTTGTTTTTCAATGTGATCACTTCAGCTGCCGTAAGTATTTACATTCCATGTCTAAAGCAGATGGCCATCGATTTGAGAACAACCAATGCCATCATGCAAATGACCATTGTCGCCCATTTAATTGGGGAATTTATTGGCCGTATGCTATGCGGACCGTTCATAGCTGCATACGGGAATCGCGTAATAGTGTTGCCTTCGCTGATTATATCAATTTTGGGACATTTGGGATGTATGATTTCCGGTTCTGCGGGAGTGTTTATGATCATGAGGTTTATTCAGGCGATTGGTGCGAGCGTAATCTACGTTGTGTCTCAAAGCGTAATCGATGAAACATTTAATGAAAAAGAAAAAAGCAGTGTGATGGGAATTTTAGAGCTATATCAACCAATTGCTTGGATTTTATCGCCATTTGTGGGATCTATTCTTGCGGAAATAAGTAACTGGAGGTTTTCTTTTCTTGTTTTATTGGTTGCTCAATTAGGGGGCATTGTTTTTTTCTTAATTTATCCATCCAAGAGACATTCACAAACTGGAAAAGTATGTTCAGCGTCCAGGCTCTTTTGCGATTACGGGAGCATATTAAAAAATTCTTCATTTATAATTTATGCCCTAATACCAGGATTATTTGCGGGGGGATATATGATATTTGCCACCTGCTCTCCGTTTATTTGTGCAAAGTTTTTCGGTAATAATTCCGCAGACATAGCGTTATTTTCTTCCATTCCATTATTTTTCTATGTTATTGCAACTTTCGCCTATAGGGTTACCGTGGATAAATTCGGAATTACAATTTCTAGGAGAATTGGAACCAGCATATATGGAATTTTTGGTATCTATTTAACATACTTAATCATGCATAAATCACCGTGGACTCCCGGCGCCCTATTGGCATTAATGTGTTTGCAATGCTCCGGAAGTGCTTTCCTTGTTCCGGTATCGGTGTTGAAAGCTCTACAATCTACAGCTCCGCATTCAACTTGTGTCGGGGCGTCAACGGTAGTTATATTTAGAAATATTATTATGTCCATGTGCATAACAATGGGAGCAAGGGTTAACAATAGTATCACAACCATTATGTCGTGTGTTTTTATGACCGTTGCAACAATTTTAGTTCTCATCACAACACGAAAAATTATTAGAACCCGCAATAGGGAAAGACAAAAAGTTAAACTATAATTTTACCATATAAAAAAAGGCCACCGAAGTGACCTTTTTAAATAAATAATTGATAACCGAATTAGAACTTAACGTTATAAGCGATCAAAGCACGGATGTTGAAACCTTCGTTATATTTCACATCGCTTACCTTGGTTCTAAACACATACTCTCCTTCTAAACGAGTCGAAAACTTTCGGCAGAAAGATTTTTCGAGTCCCAGAGCAACCGAGTAAGTAACTTTAGATGAGCTTTTTTCGATATTGCCTGTTTTTCCTGTTACTTTTGGAAACACAATTGCTGGCTTCAAATAAAACAACCAATCTGCTTTAACAAGACCAAACCTTAGCGCTAACTCTGGAGTAATCCCGCGATTTTTGATGGAAGCGTTAGGAATTACTACCCCATTTCTTTTTATCTTCTGAGTTTTCGACTTTGCAAAATCAACCAAAGCTTCACCTCCGACATAGAACTTGTTGTTAAAAACCTTTCCAGCGCCCAATACTACGGTTCCAAGAAAACGATTGACATTTTGTTTGTCGAAAAGATCAGACTTGTTTTGAGAGAATTGTCCCCCAATACCTAGGCCGAAATATAAGCCACCAAACGGATCTACAACGCTATCGGCGGATTCCTCCGCGACAACTACGTCTTCAGCTCCTGCAGATAGAGCGAAACTCCCCAAAACTACTGCTAATATCACTTTCTTCATTATAAATCTCCTAAATTAATGATGAACCCAATATATAAACTTTTTCTTATAGGGACAATATTTGATGGACACATTGTTATAGCATGTTGCAATGAAAACACATGTATTTTTATAAAAATTGATAAAAATTAATTAAACAGTAAGTAGTGAAGTTTTTTTACTTCCATACGAGCCTGACTAATGCTATCCATGATGATTCCGCATATAAGGCTTATAAATGAGAGCATCATTATGCCCGTCGACAGAACGGCGGTCGGCAGTCTAGGCACCAATCCAGTTTCCATAAATGTTAATATTAGAGGGTATGATATTTCAATGGAAAGAAAAAATAACACAAGAAAAATTATGCCGAAAAAAAATAATGGTCTTGTCTCCTTAAGTAATTTTATTATGCTAATAAATATTTTGCTTCCGTCTTTTAATGTATTTAATTTACTATGAGAATTTGCTGGTCTTTCCGAATATACCGAATCAATTTCCACACATGGAATGGCCAACGTTAGCGCATGAATTGATAATTCTGCTTCTATATCAAACCCATCAGTCATGACCGGAAATGTTTTTACAAATCTTTTGGAAAAAGCACGATATCCTGAAAAAATATCTCTGAATGTACTCTTGAATAAAATTTTCAGTATGAAATTAAACGCTAAGTTTCCAAATTTATGTCCCGCTCTGTAAGCGTCCTTAGATTTTTCTTTACGAACTGCAACGACCATATCGGCTTTTTCGGTGATCAGAGCATCTATCATTGTTGGAGCGTCTTCTGCCGCGTAAGTTAAATCACCATCAACCATAATATATATGTCGGCATCCACATCGGAGAACATTTTTCGAACGACATTACCCTTTCCTCTGATTCTAGCGGTTACAACAATGGCTCCAGCTTTTCTTGCTAATTCGGCTGTATTATCTTCTGAACAATTGTCGTATACGTAAATAGTGGCGGTCGGCAGACACTTTTTAAACGACTTGATAACATTTACAACGGTGCCAGCCTCATTATAGCATGGAATAAGAACGGCTAATGTCTTCATGATTGAATAAAAACACACAAATGGCTAGCAAACAAGGGGTAATGCTAGAAAAAACAGTGCTGCAAATGAAATTATCTGTAAAACGATGCAATTTTATTTTTATTTTACAGCAATTTTAATTGAGAGTCTTCCCTTCGAGGCTTATTCTCGCGGATTTCGTTATAAAAATTGTACTTTGTTCGAAGCAGTCTGATTTTTTCTCCAAAAGCAGCGAGGTAATTTTTATTTGCGTAACTACCATTGTAAACGGATTTTATTTTTTCCATAAGTCCCGGAAATAGATCATGTATATAATTTAAAAAAACCTTTTTCGTATTTCCTCTGAGATGTAAGACCTGCGGAAAGATGTATTTTGCTCCATTTTCTTTGGATAGTCTGAATATGGCGTCTAGATTTTCGATATTATCGGTTAAATGAGGGATTATCGGCATCATTAATACTCCCGTACTGATGCTACGCTTACCTAATTCACCCAACATCTTAAGTCGATCGACGGTTGGAGGAGCAAACGGTTCTATTTTCCCTCCTATGGATTCATCAATACTGGAAGCAGATACCTGGACATTTACGCTTGCGATTTTGTTAAGCTTTTCAAGAAGATCTATATCGCGCAGCAAAAGAGTTGATTTTGTCGTAATTATCATCGGGTTTTTATATTTGATAAAAACTTCAATAATTTTCGGCATAAGAGCATACTGTTCTTCAATTGGCTGATATCCATCGGTTACTCCGCAAACATTGACGAGATTATTTTTCCAGGAGCGTTTGGTGAAATCTGCATTCAACGCGTCTGGAATATTTATTTTAACAAAAATATCATCAAAAAACTGTTCCGTATCCAGATACTTATGCGAATACTGTGCAAAACAGTAGATACACCTATGTCCGCAACCACGATAAATGTTCAAATCCCAATTGGTTGCAAATTCCTTACTGTGATAATGAAGAGCCGTTTTAGCCTTTATTTCTTTTACTGCCATAGTTTGTAGATTATAGTCGATATGGTCGCCATTGGCTTCATTTTTTCCTAGTGTGTCCAAAAATCTCTTCCGGGGAGACTAGTTTCGATTAGCGCCAAGCTCCGCCCTTCGCACGGTTTCTTAATTTTCTATTGTTATTGTAATTTCAGATATAAGCAGTTTGGGTAATATTTTAATGTTAGTTCGCCAGGCGGTATTTTGTATTTTTTTATTATTGCAGTCACTGGTTACCAGGACAGATTTATCTTGCATTGAAAGGTGTTTTATTATTTGTATTCCATTTAATCTTTGATTTCTGAGTTCGCAATCGGATAATAGGAAGACTTTGTTCTTATCTTCTATTGATTGAATAAACTCAATTGCTTCTTCTCCGTTTTCAAAATACTCAAATGACAAACTATCAGAGTATTTTCCCAAATAAGTTTTCCACACATAATGCATAGACGTATCATCGTCTAGAATGACAACGGTGCTTCCTTTGTTTAATCTAATTTGTTGAGCGACCCATTGGGGATTCTCTGATATCGGCAGAAAGAGTCTTACTTTAGTTCCTACATTCTCCTTAGATTCTACGGACATCTGTCCGTTAAAGGTGAGCAAAGCGTCTCTTACTTGTTCAAGACCAACGCCGAGTCCTTTTTCTTTATTGTTGGAAAAGGTAGTATTATTGTACATTTTGTCTATCAGCGTTTGTGACATTCCTTTTCCATTATCTTCGATAATTATTTTAATCAATGATTCTTCTTCTTTTAATGTTAGATCTACAATTCCAGCCTTTTCATCGAGAGTCTCAACGGCGTTATCAATTAAATTAGATATCATACGTCTGAAAATAGATTGATCTCCCTTAATGAAAATAAATTTATTTTCGGAATCAAAGAAGTAATTGAATTTTATGTTCAATCTATTGTACTGGTATTTTTTGTAATTTATTGCTTCCGATAGAGCCAGTGAAACGAAAACATATGGATTTCCATCTAGCTGAGAATACGCATCTTCACGGGGTTTGCATTTGTTAAGCAAATTATCGGTGATGTCTCTAATGCTTGTGATAACGTTTTTTAATACCATATGCTTCTCTTCAGAAATATTTTTTAACGATTCTACAATCGTCGACAAAGTTGCAGGTGAGGGATCTTATATCATGCGCCACTTGTTCAAATATAGTTTTAACTTTCTTCCGTTCCTTACCTTAACAACGGCATAATACCTGGTTTTATTCCCAATTTGAATCGTTTCTTCAAAAGAAAAAAGTTTTCCTAGTGTCATAATCGCAATGTCATTTTTGCGAAGTTCGTCGGCCCTATAAGGCCACAGATTATAGTCTGTTTTGCCTATTTCATCTTTTTCTTCCTCTATTCCAGACATACTTAAAGTCGACTTATTGCATCCTAAATAATAGCCATCTCTATCTTTCCAATAAAAATTACCGACCAAATATTCGGGTATTTTTTCCAAATAATTTATTAGAACGGTTTTTAAAAGATATCCTGATCCATAGATAAATTGGGATTTGATAAATCGCTTAGAATTACTATCACTCTGTCATTATCAGATACTATATTTTTAAAACTTTTTTCCAAAACAAACCCTACCGATTGAGAATTCTTTAAGTTCAAAGTATACTTAACGTTAACTTTATTAGAAAAACAGTTCAGATTGTAAAATGTCCAGTGTAATTGCCATGATTAATCAAAAGGGAGGAGTTGGAAAAACAACTACCACGGTGAATTTAGCTGCCGCTCTTGCGGCTATTGGTAAAAGCGTGCTGGTTTTAGATTTGGATCCACAGGGAAACGCGACGACTGGATTTGGCATATCCAAAGGAAGAGGTCTTCGGAGTAGTTACGGGGTTTTACTCGGCCTGATTGATCCAATGGACGTCGTTTTAGAAACGTACGTTAGTGGTCTTTTCATAATTTCCTCAACAATAGATTTATCAGCGGCGGAAGTTGAATTGTTTTCCCAAAAAGATCGCGATAGTAAACTAAAGCAGTCAATTTCAAAATTAGAATATGATTACGTGTTAATTGATTGTCCTCCGGGATTCGGTCTTATTAATATAAACGCTTTAAATGCCTCAAATAAAATTATTATTCCTTTGCAATGTGAGTTTTATGCCTTGGAAGGATTAGCGCAGCTATTTACCACAATTCAGAGTGTAAGAAATACTATCAACAGAAATTTAATAATTTCCGGAATTCTACTGACGATGTACGACCAAAGAAATAGCTTGAGTTCGATGGTTGCAGACGATGTTCGCGCGCATTTTAAGAATCTAGTTTTCAACACCGTTATTCCAAGAAACGTTAAAATAAGTGAAGCGTCTTCCTATGGAAAGCCAATAATTTTATACGACGTAAAATCCAAAGGGGCAATTTCCTATATTGAGCTCGCAAGAGAATTTTTAAGCAGGGAATTACAACGAGTAGATTCTTTGCACGTCGAATACTGAGTCATCTACTTATGCTTCAGCGGGATATGAGAGACATACGCTGAGAAATGCGAACAGCGATCAATATAGCGCAGGAAAAAGAGCTGTATTAGCTAACTCTCGACTCATTTTTAAATAACTTGATTTTTCATGTTATTAACTTTATGTTAATAATATTACTGAGTGGTATTTTGTTAGCAGGAGGGTGTATTGAAATTACGTGATATGTCTGTGGGCGCTAGGGTTTTGTGTGGCGGTGTTTTAATAGTTGCTGGTTATCTTCCTGTGTTAATTAGCTTTTTTTCGGCAACGGCAAATGAATTCCGGGGAGAGGTATCCATAAACGCCGCAGCTGCTTCGCAAAAAAATGCATCAATTGAATTACTTTGTAAAAAGCTATCGGAAGATAATTCTTCCTTCGTCGAAGAACTTCTACAGAATAAACTATCAGGCGATAGGTTTTGTTCCATCAATCCTGAACCCAGCAACATTGAAAATATCCCATCCGTCCCTAAAAAACCGAGCGTTAGTCCAATACAAATTATTTCCAGTGGAGAATTCGCTGGCTCAAAATTTGTTAAAAGCAACATTATGTCGAATTTTTACGCAGATGCCAGAAAGCTCGGAGTTCCCGCTTCAGTTGTCGATAGCGTAATAAATAATTTATCTTCCAAATTGGATTTCAGACGTTCTTTAAAAAAAGGGGATACCTTTGAAATTATGTATAGCAATAAGAATGTAATGCTGTATTCAAAAATTAAAACAAAACGTCATCAAGCAGCCGTCTATAAATTCACACATGGGAATCACTCTGCATATTATTTTGAAAATGGTGTAAAGGTAATTACGCACGCGAATTCCAACTCATTTGTGCAGCCTTTGAAAGGAAAACTACATGTGTCCTCGGCATTCGGTAGTCGCGTACATCCCGTAAGAGGAGGATATCAAAAGCATACCGGCGTGGATTTAAAAGCGCCGTACGGTACTCCGGTTTTTGCAATCTTTGATGGAGTTGTTGTTAAAGCGTCTCCCTATTACGGATACGGAAATTGTATCGATATAAAACATCCATTCGGTTACAGCAGCAGATACGGACATCTGAGCAGATATGCCGTTCGATATGGGGCAAAGGTTAAAAAAGGTCAATTGATAGGCTATACAGGATCAACAGGAATATCGACCGGAGCGCATTTGCATCTGGAGCTTGCTCGAAATAATACGCTTTTAAATCCGCTCCATACAAAAATGGTACCGAACGAAGTACCATTAGTTCCCAACGTTGGAAGTTTCAATCTCTTAAAGAAACGTATAGAAAAGATTGCCATTACTAAATAGCAATTAAAAGATAATTCGGTCGGAATTATATTATGGAAAAGCCGATTAATGTTAGGTTTTCATCCGGGCCCTGTGCGAAACACTCCGGATGGACAACTCCTTTGGGAAAATTGGCAGGACGATCTCACCGATCGGCGGACGGATTAAAGTTTATCCAGGATATTATAAAATTACAAAGAAAGATCCTCCAAATACCCGATGATTATTATCTTGGCATAGTCGGCTCGTCATCTACGGGGGCAATGGAAACATTACTCTGGTCTCTCCTTGGAAACAGGGGAGTAGATGTACTTGCCTGCTGTGTATTTAGTAATCACTGGCTTCACGATATTGTAAATGAATTGAAAATAGCAGATGTTCATTCAATTAAAGGGGATTTTCCTAAGATATCGGATGTATCGCAAGTAAATTTTTCTAGAGATGTGGTTTTTTGTCTATCATCGACCACATCGGGAGCATCGTTCCATGATGTTAACTGGATTCCACATGACAGAAAAGGATTGACCATTTGCGACGCGGCATCAGCGGTATTTGTTATGGGTGTTGATTGGGTAAAATTGGACGCAGTAGCTTTTTCCTGGCAAAAAGGTCTGGGAGGAGAAGCTGGATTAGGATCCATAGTGCTAAGTCCAAAGGCTATAGCAAGATTGGAATCCTATGAGCCGGACAGACCGATTCCTCGGATATTTCGTATAGCCAAGGCCAAAAAAGTTAATTTCGATCTATTTAAGGGATATACAATTAATACGCCGTCCATGATATGCCTGGAGGATTTTTACGACAATTTAGTCTGGGCTGATAACTTAGGGGGAATAAAAGCACTAATTCAAAAAGTGGAACAGAATTATAACACCGTAAAAGAATGGCTCGTCGGGCAGAAGACCTTTTGTTTTCTGGTCGATGAGAAATACAGAGCTTCTCACATAGTTTGCTTGGATATTAACTGCGATAATTATCAAGCTATGACAGAAGCAAATAAATGGAACTTTCTGAAAAAAATTGTAGCAATTTGCGAAAAAGAAAAAGTAGCTTTCGATTTTTTGGGGCATATTTATACAAAACCGCATCTTAGAATCTGGATTGGTCCAACAATTGATTTTCAAGATTTAAAAAAAATGTTACCGTGGATCGCATATGCCTATGATAAAGTAGCAGCGGAATGCTTTTAATCGAAGAAAAAAATTCATTTGATAATTTTTTGGAAACAATAACCCGCGAGATAAACGGTAAAAACGATTTGTTCATTGCCGTTGATACTGAATTTATGCGGGAAAATTTAGAAAAACCGTTACTATGTCTGGTTCAAATTGCGACTTCCGATGAAGTTTTTATAATTGATCCAATGGCAGTTGAGATATCCCAATTGAATCGAATTTTTAGCCATCCACAAATCAAAAAAGTATTTCATTCCGCCTTTCAGGATATAGAAATTCTGTCTCTCTATGGAATTAACACGATAAATTTCTATGATACTCAACTTTATGAGACAGTTTTGAGTACAAACGACAGCATTAGCTATCAATCAATAGTTTCAAGATACTTGGATAAACAATTGAGAAAAAATCACTCCATGAGCGATTGGAAAAAACGCCCACTAAGTAAAAAACAACTTTTATATTCGGCCAATGACGTTTTTTATTTAAGAGAGGTTTATAAAAAACAATTGCAAAAATTGATCGAACTCCATAGAGAAAATTGGTTGGATGAGGAGTTGCAGCAAATTAAAAGTAAGCAAGATGATTTCGCTAAAACGTTGAGTGAAAATAACTTAAACGTCTATAATCAATTAAAAAAATGGCAGAAAGAAAAGGCTGCCGAAAAAGGCATTTCTCCGGAGTTAATGGTTAAAAATGACATCCTGAAAGCCGTATGCAAGAAAGGAGTAAACTTCATTCATCATATTAAAAATTCCAGAAATATGAAAAATGAAAACCATAAAGAATTTTTGCTGTTCGCGGAAAAAATTGCAGAAAAATTGGAAATTAGCGAAAAACCGGACAGACAAAATGCCATCATTGGCCTGCTGAAAACACTTCTGGGTATTTGTTCGTTAAAACATAGCGTTGCCACATCAATGATCGCAACCACAAACGATTTGGAAGGGTTGCTCAACGGAGATAGGAACATTAAATTTCTATCGGGCTGGAGAAATGAAATTTTTGGAAAAGAAGCAGTCATGCTTTTAAATGGAGAAATTTCATTAAAAATTGATAAATCAAAAGTTGTAATCGCAAAATGAAAAATATAATGGCAATTTCCGCTTGTTTGAAACGCTGCTCTCTGGCTATTTCATATGACAATCAGCTTTACGAAATAAATGAAAATATCGATGCCGCGGCGAATTTGGTTTGGCTTGCTGATAATTTTGTAAAGTCAAAGAACATTGATCTTGGTAATATCGATGGAATTATAACGACATCCGGGCCAGGCTCGTTTACTGGAATCCGCGTAGCCCAAAGCTTCGCCAAAGGACTGGCATTGTCTTTAGGACTGCCAGCCGCCAGCGCAAGTTATTTTGATATAATTGAGAGTTTCCATCAGGCAGAGAATTTTCATGACATTGGAGTTGTCATTAAAAGCGAAAAAAACCAAATTTATTATAAAACCAATGAAGAAATGGGAGTCTCAGATCCCATGTCTGTTAGCAGCAAAATGAATGGTAAAATTGTATTGATGGGGGATGCCATCGAAATGATTGTTCCACACTTGAAAAATAAAATCCCCAACGTTATTCACATTACTGATTTTAGAGATGCAAAATACCTGCTAAATTTTCCGCATTACATTACGCGGGAATCTCGAATTCATCCGCTCTATATAACTAACACCAATTATTGCTCCAAATCGAATTTTCAATCTTGAGACAACACTCGCTAAATTTACGGGATTAAAAACAATGGTTCAGGTATGTATTTTTTCGTTCAGGCTTTGGAATACGGCCGCTATTAGCTCTCGGGTCGTCATGCCATTGATTTCCTCTATGGTCCAAATATGCTCGTAATTTTCCGAATTGATGCAGGTAAATTTAGTGCGTAAAACGTTTGAAATTGCTGTTTTTTCCATGGATTCTGAAATGCTAACGAAATCATCTAATTTCATTTCTTCCGATGGACAATTGTAAACTACCTGCACATCTTTATCTTTTCTCAGACCACAAACATTGCATACATTTTTGATAAAATCCTCAAAAATTACATCGTTTTTGGGAGCTATGGTATAAATGCTGGAAGTTGTATCATTGTTTTTCATCAAAGAAACAATTGTCTTCAGAAGAGGAGGTAATATGTCTTTTTTATAATATAATGCCGCCAATTCGGAATCCAAAAAGTTCACGTTAACGTATCCTTTGGAGAATATGGATGAAAGTACATCTCCTAAAATATTTGATAGATCTGTTATTTCTTCTGGAATGCGGATTATTTTAAATTTCGTGTACGTTTTTCTGCTTTGCGAGTCTGCAAATTGCGCAAATAACTCGCCCAATCTTTGGGTTGCTCCTATCCAATTATTAGCGTTCAATGCTCCGGAATTGGATAGAATAAATACAAAAGGAATTTTATTCGATTGTGAAAAATCTATCATTCGTTTTGTATCCAGTACGTTTTTTATAACGGCTTCTTTTAGATTTTCCTCTCCCGAGTGGAAAGATTTAATCGGCATATTATAAAAAAGCACGTCAGGTTTTGTTCCCTGTAAATTAAATAGATTTATATCGACGATTTTTATTTTATAATTTTTATTGGGCCAATTATTGGCTAACTCGCTTTTCGCATAAAGCATTAATCTTTCTGATTCGCAGAAAATCGTAAGGTCCACAGAGGTTATTAGAGAAATTATGCCGATTAAATCCAAAATAATTCCCCTACCGTCATAGCAAATCCATATTCGTTTGCCTTTGAGCGCAGCAGATAAAGCTGTTCTGTCCGAGGGGGAAATAGCAGTTGTTTCTAAATCATTAAGAAAAACGGGAGAAACGCTGAGAGAACTAGATGATATATTCTGTTTGTGGAAAATATTCTTAGTTATTCTAAACAGAGGCGTTGAGCACTCAGCAGACAACTCTAGCAATTGGGCGAAGTTATCCGTGTTGATTTTTCCAGAAAAATACATAAATCTTTTGGGTGATGGATAAAATGGTATGTAATTAATTTTTCTCAACCAATTCTTTATATCATCTATTGATTTTAACGAACTGTATTTGCCGTTTTTAGGGGATGCTAGAACTATTAACTCCAGGATCTTGTAATCGTTAGAAAACTCTTGGGCAGTCTCCGCCTCTTGTTCATTTTCACAAATTATGTAAACCGGAATTAAATTAGAAAATAGATTACATCCGCGTATATATTCAAAAATTATAAATTCGCAGAAAACAATCATTAGGAGACAGATTATTGCAACTCCGATGGGATTGTTTATGAATAAAACGGGGGAAACACAAGCTGTTACTGCAATTGCAATCCTAAACGGTATTTCATTGTCTATTCTATCCATAAACCAAAAGAAAATGGCTCCGTAAGCGCACAGCAGTGAGAAAACTTCCTTTACAAAATTTTGAATTTTAAGTTCTGGATATATCAAAAACGACATAAGGCTATATGAACCCACTAAAACCAAAACATTTCGTATGTGTGACATATATTCTTCTGGAATTTCAGCGATTTTTTCCGCAACTTTTTGATAACACTTGCTGAAAATTTCTTTTATTTTTTTCGAAGGAATTTTTTCCCTTATTTTTTTAAACGAAAAATCAAACATTCTCTTGCTATTTCCAGCCACAAGTAAGAGTATAGATGATATTTTGCAAAAGTCATATACACTTTTATTAGGAGTTTAGTCTTAAAATGGTTTCTTTCAATAAAATTGGAATTATTGGTGCGGGAAGTTATGGAACGGCCCTTGCTCAATGTTTCAGCAAAATGGCGGAACAAGTTTTGCTTGTCAGTGATATGGAAATAATCACTTCGAATATCAACGATCTACATATGAATTTGACAGTTCTCAGTGGCGTTTCTCTGAATATGAACATTTCGTGTACAAACACTTTTTCTTACATTCAAGACAGCGATTTAATTTTTATTGCTGTGCCAATGTCAGCTGTTTCATCTGTCTTCAAACAAATAAAGGAGCATCAAATTAGGATTCCGATGGTTCTTTGTTCCAAGGGCTTTGACATTGAAAATGGACGTTTGCAGAGCGATCTTTTCGAAGAAATACTAGACAATGACTATGCCATTCTTTCCGGTCCTTCCTTTGCTATTGAAATTGCCCAAGGACTTCCGGCGGAAGTTAATATTGCTAGCAAAAATAGTAAGTTGTCCAGGGAAATTGCAAAATCTTTGTCATCTGTTATGTTTAAGATCGAAGCCATAAATGATCATATAGGATTGCAAGTAGCTGGCGCGTTAAAAAACGTGTTAGCCATCGGTTGTGGAATTCTATCTGGTCTAAATTTGGGCAACAGTGCCATAGCGAAACTAATTGTAAATGGATTGCGTGAAATGTCGGAGCTGGCTGTTGTGTTAGGGGGAAAGAAAGAAACATTTTTCGAGCTGGGTGGCATAGGAGACGTGGTTCTAACGTGTACCAGCAAGCAGTCGCGCAACGTTCTATTCGGAGAGCACTTGGCCAAGGAAGGTAACATTGACAACTGGAATGGAAGACTTGTGGAAGGAGTATCTACCGCGAATGTAATACCGATATTTGAACGAAATTATAATGTTAACATGAAAATATTCTCGGAGATCTACAAAGTCATACATAACAAAAAGTCTTTGTTTGAGACTATTTCTAAAATTATATAGCAAGAAACTATTGTGATTTTTGCTGACTTTATATAACATTGTCCTCACGTTGAGAGGAACTACTTTTATGAAAAAAAATATACATCCGGATTATCATGAAATAAATGTTATAATGACGGACGGCTTTACTTTTAAAACAAAATCCACATGGGGGAAAGAAGGCGACACGCTAAAGCTTGATATTGATCCCAAGTCGCATCCCGCTTGGACATGTGTTCGTCAATTAGTTGATACGGGCGGACAGCTTGCAAAATTCAAAACTCGCTATCAGGCGTTTGGTCTTAAAACTTCCTAGTGCTCGGTGAACTACGCCACTGTCGGTTTCAAGAGGTCATTTTGTTAAAGCGTTTGCTTTTTATATTTGTGTTTTTTTTAGATGGCGAATTTTTACAGGCGATTTATTATCCGGTAAATGCGGCGATTGTTCTTAATGCCCAGAGTGGCGAGGTAATTTATTCATATAATGCGGATCAAAAAACTCAACCGGCGTCGCTAGCGAAAATGATGACCTTGCTTTTAACTTTTAAAGCTCTACAGCAAAAGAAAATACATCCGACCACTTTGATTCGTGTTTCTAGCAACGCTGCGTCGCAAAAACCGTCGGTACTTGGATTGAAAAGCGGAGAATCCATAGCTATTCAGCATGCCATTCTAGCGTTGATTGTCAAATCAGCCAATGACATTGCTGTCGCTCTGGCAGAACATATAGGCGGCACTGAAAAAAAATTCGTACATCTGATGAATAACGAAGCAAAACGCCTGGGCATGTCGTCTACTGTGTTTTTCAATCCATCAGGATGGAAAAATCCACGACAATTGACAACCGCAAGAGACATGGCCAAGTTAGCTCGTGCTTTGCTACTTGAATGTCCAGGATATTATCATTTATTTTCTAATAAACAGTTTTGTATTAATAACAAATGTATAAAAGGTCACTATAAGTTGCTGGGCAAAAGAGGTAACATCATAGTTGATGGAATAAAAACCGGTTTTGTAAACGCTTCGGGATATAATTTAGCAGCTTCAGGCACTAATGGGAATAATCGTCTAATCGCTGTAGTTCTCGGAGGCAGAACGAGTAAGCAAAGAGACGCGTTGGCGAATTTACTCTTGAAAAAGGGATTTTCTAGACTATCGAACAGAAAAATACGGGGAAATAATATTAAACGTAAAGCTAGCATAAACCATGAGACAATCTTGAGTAACTCCGTGTACTCTACTCATACGACTCATGGAATCTATAATAGAATTAAAGAGCTTCCCCAAAATGACGAGGCAGATTAATGGGCAAGGCTATTTTGACTCAATTGGATAACGGCATTCGTGTCGTTACGCAGAATATAGAAAATTTCGATAGCGTTGTTCTTGGCTATTGGATCGAAGCTGGCGGCGTCTGTGAAGAAGAAAGTAACAGCGGCATTTCTCATTTTCTTGAACACATGGCGTTCAAAGGTACAACGTCCAGAAATGCCAAACAAATCATTGAGGAAATTGAATCGGTTGGAGGGTATCTAAACGCTTATACATCAAAAGAGACGACGGCTTTTCATGCGAAAGTGCTAAAAGAAGATATGCCATTGGCGTTGAATATTCTGTCTGATATCTTGCAGAATCCAACTTTTCCCGACGAAGAACTAAAAAGAGAACAAGGGGTAATTTTACAGGAGATCTCCCAGACCCATGATACTCCAGACGATATAATTTTTGATCATTTTCAAAATGTTGCCTTTGCAAATCAGCCCATCGGTCGTCCGATTTTAGGATCCGTGGAGGTTGTTTTAAAAATGAGCGCCTCTGATTTACGTAACTACAGGTCAAAATACTACAATGCGGATAATATAGTTTTTGCAGCCGCTGGAAATGTCGACCACGATGAGCTGTTGAGCCGCGCCGATAAATACTTTGCCGGATTCAAAGCGGATGTAACTCCAGTCCACGATAAACGTTACAACTATGTAGGGGGAGCGTATTCGGACCTAAGAGATCTGGAACAAACTCACGTAATAATCGGATTCGAAGGACTATCAAGTCTAAGCGATGATTATTACACTCTCGCCATTCTGGCATCGGTTCTTGGAGGAGGAATGTCTTCCAGGCTGTTTCAGGAAGTGCGGGAGAAAAAAGGACTGGCGTACACCATTTATTCTTTTTCTTCCTCTTACAAGAAAAATGGCCTGTTTGGAGTTTACGCGGCAACCTCGGTCTATAATCTTGCGGAACTGTCAAACATAGTATCCGGTGAATTGGTAAAAATGCGTGAAAACGTTTCTGAAAAAGAAATAAAAAGAACAAAGGCGCAGTTTAAGGCCAGTCTGTTGATGGCCAGAGAAAGTAACACGACGTCCTGTGAGCAGATTGTAAATCAAACACTGATTTTTAAACGACCAATCGAGCGAGAAGAAATTATCCAAAAGATAAACTCCGTAACCATAGAGGACGTACAGAGGCTTATGAATAAAATTTTGTTATCGAATGCGTCGATTGTTACTGTTGGAAAAGGAGATGCATCTCCAGTTATTGTGGCACTACAATCGCATGGGATAAAATAAACGAAGATCTATCTTCATAATGTCGGATCTCTAACAATAGAAAGTGCAGCTATATTAATTTTCGCAAATCATCTTTTTTAAAGTTAGTGGATATACTGCAATCGGCGGAGTCGATCTGTTCCATAAGTTTTTTTATGATTTGATCCGACAGTTTGGTCATAAGTAAGTTCTTTTGTCTAGATAATTCAGCCTCCAATTGAGCTTGTAAGGATGCGTCGAACCTCTCGCGCAATGTTTTTAAATATTGCTCGTTTTCTTGATATAGCCGTCGGATTTTTTCTTCGGATTCTTTGCGATTTTTTTCTATAAGCTCCCGGACGTCGTTTTTTCTTACGTACGCTTCCTTTAAGGCTAAAGACGCTTCTCTTTCAAGCAATTCAGCATTGTTAATCTTGCTTTTTACCGAATCAATATGCTCGTCTACGATCGCTATTACAAAAGCGTAGGCTTTTTTCATAAAAATCCAAATGAATCCCACAAAAGAAAGGACTATTGAAATACCGGGAGTTATAATCACGATTTCCCCTTTCTTGAACAAGCAATGCTAGTCATCGCGGCACTAACAATTTCGTCCATTTTTTCCGATATACTTTGTAAAGTTTCTTCCGATGATTGAGCTAAAATCTTAGATTCCTTTTTAGATCGTTCGGAAAACAGATTGTAAAGAGAGTTTTTTTCCTCCAGGCTTTGTTCCCGAAATGTCGATACGAGTTTAAACTCAGCTGCTTTAGAGTCCATCTGCGCATTTTCCATAGAGATCGTAGAATCCCTCTCCATATCGTCGGCTTCTTTTTTTAGCTTATTAGCAGACTTTAATATACCATCTATGTGAAACTCTCTATCGAGCAGAATTCTTTCAATTTTAGGAGTAAATACCTTGGAAATAAAAAGGTAAACTAGTAGAAACCCAACGGTAACCCAAAAAATCTGAGATGGGAAAGTCGATGCGATAAACTGCGGCAACTCATCACCAATTTTCTTTATTTAAACAAAATTAATACGGCAACCACAAAAGTCATAAGAGCAATAAATTCAATCGCTACGAATCCTATCATACCGAATGTTTTGATTTTTTCATTTGCTTCTGGATTTCGCGCAACTGCACTAGTCCAGTTAGAAAAATAGTTTCCCATACTGGTACCAATACCGTACAACGCAAAAATCGCGATGGCCGCACTAATGAAACGAACCGCTTCTGTCGACATAACAACCTCATCAATAATGACTAGTGTAAGTGTACAGTATCATTTAGGTATACACAAGTGAGCATTGTGAATATATACGCTTGTAAAATGGCCATAAATATTTCAAATCCTGTTAAAACAATGTTTATTGCAACGGGAATAATTCCTAGGATTCCCAGCATAGCGGCAAATCCGGCAAAAACTTTCATCACTGTGTGGCCTGCCATAATGTTTGCAAAAAGTCGGATGGAAAGACTAATTGGTTTGGAAAGGTAGGAGATCATTTCAATTGGAATTAGTAATGGAAGCAAAAATTTGGGAACTCCGCTCGGTGCGAATAAGCTCAAAAAATTGAGACCATGCAAAGCGACGCCCAGTATGGTTATGAAGATAAATACAATTATCGCAATGGTAAATGTCGCGATTATGTGACTTGTAAAAGTAAACATGTACGGAATTATGCCAACTAAGTTTCCGAATAATACAAACAAAAATACTGAAAACACAAAGGGGAAATAATGCTGTCCACTTTTTCCGATATTTGTATCTATCATATCCGCTATAGCTTCGTACAGCATCTCTATGGAGGCCTGCATCCTATCAGGAATAAGTTTCTTGTTCCCTATGAATATGGAAAGAATTGCACATACTGCCACAAGAGTAACTAGCACAGATAATGATGAATTTGTAAACGATAAATCGACTCCGCCGATATCAATTTTCAAAATCGGAGATATGGTAAATTGATGCAGTGGATCTATCATTTATTTAATCTTCAGTATAATAGCATCAAATGCTACTACTAATGGCGAGATTCTTCAATATGGATTAACTCTGGGAATGAACCCGGTCAAACACAGCTTTCCTTCATTGAACATTGATAAAATCTCATCGTATCCACCCATGAATTTCCCATCCATATATAAATAAGGAACCGAGGAAGGGGAATTTTTTTCCCGAAGGAAAATATATAATTCCGGATCCTGCAGTAAATCTTTCGTTTTAAAATCCAATCTGCTTTTTTTTAAGAGAAAACAAATTTTTCCTGATAGCCCACACAACGGAAAAGAAGGAGTTCCTTTCATGAACAAGATAGTGCGGTCAGAGCTGATAATCCTTTCAAAACGTGCGCGAGGCATACATTTTTCCAACATCATTTACTTGTTGCTAAGATACAACCAGCATATAGTATATATACAACCGCTGGCTGTCAATCCAAAAGATAAAGACGAGTTGTCTTATGTGCTAGCCCACAGTATACTAACCTTGTTTTTATTGATAAAAACCAATGGGCTATATTTCCTATATTTAGGCTCGTAAGAAAATTTCAGGGTGGGTAGATGACAAACAAAAATTTAGGCAGAGGACTATCTGCGTTTCTCGGAGAACAAGATTATGGAGGTTATGAGCGTGAGATTGTTGAAATTGACATAAACGCTATAGTACAAAATCCGTTCCAACCGCGACAGGTTTTTGATGAAGAAAGTCTTAATTCATTGGCAAAATCAATAGAACGGAAAGGGGTTTTGCAGCCAATCTTAGTTATCAAAAAAAGCGATGGTAATTACCAACTTATTGCCGGAGAACGGAGACTCCGGGCATCTAAACTCGCTGGATTAACGGAAATTCCGGCCATTGTTACCGACATAAGCCGAGAAGATCAATTGGAAGTGGCCATACTGGAGAATATCCAACGTGAAAATCTAAATCCTTTGGAGGAGGCCGAAGCATATAGAAAGCTGATGGACGAATTTGGCCATACTCAGGAGGAACTGTCGGGAATTTTAGGAAAAAGCCGTAGCCATATTTCAAATACTCTGAGGCTATTGTCTCTGCCGGATGAAGTTAAAGATATGATAAAAGTCGGCCAGCTAACCTTCGGTCACGCGCGTGCTCTTGTGGGCACAGATGACACAGTCTCCCTTGCTAATCAGGTGGTGAATCAAGCGTTGAACGTAAGACAGGTGGAAGATCTAGTTAAGCACCGCAAAAACAATCAATCAAACGATAATTATATAGATCCAGATATTCTCAATTTAGCCAATCAGATTTCGTCTCTGGTCGGTTTGCAATCAAACATCAGATTGAATAAAAACGGCGGAGTAATTGAGATAAATTTCAACAAGTTAGAGGAACTCGAGTCCTTTATTCGAAGATTAAACGACTAGGAACAATATGGAAGTCATTAAAAATGCCCTTACGGTAGGTGTTTTTACACTCTTCAGTAGGCTAATTGGATTCTTGCGGGAATGCGTAATGGCTTTTTGTCTGGGAGCCAACGTCTATTCTGACGCATTGCTAGTTGCGCTCAGAGTTGCTAACACTTTTCGAAGAATTTTTGCAGAGGGTGCTTTTAACGCTTCTTTTTTACCGCGATTTTCTAAACTTTTAAATCAAAAAGGAAAAAACGATGTCCATGTGGATTTATCCAATGTGTTTAGCGCATTGTTGATATTTTTAATTCCATTTACAATTGTTGTTATTTTATTTTTTCCTTCGTTTTTAAAATTACTAGTTTCAGGATTTGACGTTCTCAGTGAGAATTTTAAGCTAACTGTAGTTTTAGGTAGGATCTGCTTTCCCTATTTAATCTTTATCTCACTGGCGTCATTCTTTTGTAGCGTATTAAATGTCATCAATAAATTTGCACTACCGGCGGCAGTGTATTCACTATTAAGTATTTTTACGATGTTCGGACTACTTATTGGCTATTCCATGAATCTATCACACTACATTACCGTTCACATTGTAGCATGGTTTGTTTTGTTATCTGGCATAGCTCAATCCTATTGTTTGTTTGTGTCCGTAAAAAGTCACGGATTCGATATTATGTTCAGATTTCATTGTTGGACTGACCAAGTAAAAGACGTAATGAAAAATATGATACCAGGAATTATCGGGGCTGGAGTTTGGCATCTGAATCTACTGATTGATACGACAATTTCTTCATATCTACCAACTGGAACGATCACCTGCGTTAACCTTGCGGATAGATTGAATCAGTTTCCATTGGGAACCTTGGGAATAGCTCTTAGCACAGCTCTTTTACCGTTATTATCTAGGTTTATACATAGTGGAGATTATGCCAAGGCCATGATCGAAATAGAAAGAGGGTTATTATTTTCGTTTTTTTTGACGTTTTTTGCTACGTCTGTACTTATGGCTTTGGATGAACCATCTGTGTCGGTTGCATTTCAGCGTGGCATGTTTGAAGCGGAACAGGTAAGAATTACAGCATCCGCAGTCACAGGATTTGCCGTTGGGCTGCCAGCATATATATTAACAAAAGTATTTTCAACTTTGTATTTTGCCGCCGGAGATACAAAATCTCCTGTGATTTTTGGGATGTTTTCCGTCGGATTAAATGTAATATTTTTATTTCTACTGGTTCCATTTTTAAAATATTTTGGAATAACCGTTTGTACATCGTTGTCAGCCCTTTCAAATGCAATAATCCTTATATATTTTTCTCACAGGAAAATGCCGCTGAAATTTACAAAAGCATTCTGGTATAAAATACTGTCTCAAACGACAGCAGCCCTAGCGACATATTTTTCACTATTGAAACTTAGTGATTTGTACTGGTCTCCCAGCCTTGGGATGAAATCAATAAAATGGCTCGTGTATTTTGGGTTTATTGGGTGCGCAGTGTTGATATTTTCCATAACAACTGCAGCGGGACTGTATTTGATGAAACAAAAACAATGGAAATTGTGGAAAAAGGAATCCTGGTGACCCAAACGAATTTCGTTACGGGATGTAAATTAACGTTAGATGACAAAGTCGTATCGAGTTCTCAGGCGCAGCAGCAAACTTTCATCTTTTGCCTCATTTATTTTGATAAATTTTTAGATAGAGCGACTGATAAAACGTCGTCCGCAGTTTCTGCTTTTATGATTTTTACATTTTCTAGAACGCAGGACGGAATTTCCTGTAGATCCGATTCGTTATCTTTGGGAATAATAACCGTTTTTATGCCACTTCTATGAGCGGCCAGCAATTTTTCCTTCAGGCCTCCAATCGGAAGAACTCTCCCGCGTAGAGTTATTTCTCCGGTCATGGCAATGTCATTCTTTATCGGAATAGAGGTTAATGAAGACACTATACCCGTGACCATTGCCACTCCGGCAGAAGGTCCATCTTTGGGAGTTGCTCCCTCCGGCACATGAATATGAAAATCCGTACTTTCGAAAGTTTTGGGGTCGATTCCAAACGACACTGCTCGTGATCTAACAAAACTCATGGCAGCCTGAATTGATTCCTGCATAACATCGCCAAGTTTTCCAGTCAGAGTGGTTTTCCCCTTTCCGGGCACGCTAATTGCTTCTATGGATAGCAATTCTCCGCCAACTTCTGTCCATGCTAATCCAGTGACAACTCCGACAAGATTTTTATCTTCCGTTCCCAATCTTTTGAATTTTTCAATCCCGGCGTACTTTTCAAGGTTATCTACTGTGATTTCTATTTTGGATTTATCTGGATTCTCGGTCAATTCTTTTACGGATTTTCTCGCCAGCTTAGCCAATTCTCTCTCAAGCGTTCTTACTCCGGCTTCGCGTGTGTAATCTCGAATCAATGTCATAAGAGCGTCATCAGTTATGGAAAACTCGTTTTCCTTAAGACCATGTTCATTTTTTTGTTTGGGAATTAAATGTGATTTTGCTATTTCTTTCTTCTCAATTTCAGTATATCCGGAAAGCTTTATGGTTTCTAATCTATCCAACAGAGGACTGGGGATTTTAAAAGTATTGGCGGTTGTAACAAACATTACGTCGGATAAGTCGTAATCTACTTCCAGATAGTGATCATTGAAAGTGGAATTTTGCTCCGGATCTAAAACTTCCAACAGAGCGCTTGCTGGATCTCCTTTCCAATCGGATCCGAGCTTGTCGATTTCATCCAGAAGGAACAAAGGATTAGAAGACTTTGCTTTTTTCATACCTGCGATAATTTTCCCCGGCATGGATCCTATGTAAGTCCTACGATGACCTCTAATTTCAGATTCATCTCTCACTCCTCCTAGGGAAAACTTGACGTAATTTCGCCCCGTGGCTCGAGCAATTGACCTGGCTAAAGACGTCTTTCCAACTCCCGGAGGTCCAACTAAACACAGAACGGAACCCTTTATCTTTCCAACGCGATTTTGAACGGCGAGAAATTCCAAAATTCTTTCTTTGACCTTTTCTAAACCATAGTGATCGTGATCGAGAATGACTTTGGCTTCTTTTATGTCTTTCTTTCCATGTGATTTGTTTTTCCACGGGATACTTATCAGCCAATCAAGATAATTACGAACAACGGTGGCCTCCGGAGACATCGGAGACATATTTTTAAGCTTTCGGATTTCAGCGCTAAATCTCTCTCGCGCTTCGCTGGAAAATTTTATTTTTTTCGCTTTTTCCTCGAGTTCTTTTATCTCGTCCACGGTGGCATTTTCCGAGTCGCCAAGCTCCCTTTGGATGGCTTTGATCTGCTCATTTAGGTAATATTCTTTTTGACTTTTTTCCATTTGCTTTTTTACGCGATTCCGAATTTTACGTTCGACATGTATTACGTCAATTTCGGATTCCATAAGGGCAATGAGCTTCTCGAATCTTTTGGATGTGTTGATTTCACTTAAAAGTTCCTGCTTGTCTTCTATTCTCAAGATTAAATGTGCGGAAATCACGTCTATCAAGTCATTGGCTGATCCCATACTTTTTATGGCGGACACTGTGTCTAATGATACTCTTCTATTTAACTTAGCATAATTCTCAAACTGGTCGATAACAGTGCGACGATAGGCTTCCAGCTCAAGAACATCATCAATTTCTTCTATTTTTAATATTTCATACCGAACTAAATAATACTCTTTATCGTCGATACATTCGGTAACAGACACTCTCTTAACTCCTTCGACGAGAATTTTTACTGTTCCGTCAGGTAGTTTCAGCATTTGCAAAATATTACCCAATACCCCAACGTGATACATATCAACAAAAGATGGATCATCGTTGTGCAGACTTTTCTGCGTTAGGAGTATTATTTTTTTATCCCGCGACATGGCGGCTTCCAAGGCATTGATCGATTTAGAACGGCCGACAAATAACGGAACAACAACATGTGGAAAAATGACTATATCTCTTACAGAAAGTACGGGACAATCCAAAACAAACTCCTAGGCGACGCTACTTTTAATTTTGCTGTATTTTAGTATAGGTTTACATTTACCTTCAATAACATCTTTAGTAATTATTACTTCTTCGATGTTTTTACAAGATGGAATCTCGTACATGGTATCCAGCAAAACGGATTCCATAATTGATCTTAAGCCTCTCGCTCCAGTTTTTCTTTCCAGAGCTAGTTCCGCAACGGTAGGGATTGCATCATCCGCAAAAACCAACGAAGCTCCCTCCATTTCGAATAATTTTTGGTATTGTTTTACCAATGCATTTTTCGGTTCTGTTAAAATCGAAACTAAAGCTTCCTTGTTTAGATCATTTAATGTTGCTATAACGGGTACTCGTCCTATAAATTCTGGTATCAGTCCATATTTCAACAAATCTTCCGGTTCAACTTTTGTAAAGAGTTCTCCCACTGCACGGTCATCTTTATTTTTTATTTCCGCTCCAAATCCAATTGAAGATTTATCTCCGCGAGATGAGATAATTTTATCTAGCCCGGCAAATGCTCCACCGCAGATAAACAATATATTTGTTGTATCAACATGTAAAAATTCCTGCTGAGGATGCTTTCTCCCTCCCTGTGGCGGAACAGATGAAATCGTTCCTTCCATGATTTTTAATAGAGCTTGCTGAACTCCTTCTCCGGATACGTCTCTTGTTATTGAAGGGTTATCTGATTTTTTTGAGATTTTATCTATTTCATCTATGTAAACTATGCCCATTTGAGCTTTTTCAACGTTATAATCCGCCGCCTGTAGCAGTTTCACGATGATATTTTCCACGTCTTCACCAACGTATCCCGCTTCAGTGAGCGTAGTTGCGTCGGCCATGGTAAATGGCACATCGATAATTCTCGCAAGAGTTTGTGCCAGCAGTGTTTTCCCTGTTCCAGTCGGTCCGATTAGTAGAATATTTGACTTGGATAATTCAACGGAGGAACTCTTATTTGTGTGGGCTAATCTCTTATAGTGGTTATAAATGGCAACGGAAAGAACTTTTTTGGCTTTATCTTGACCTATTACATAGTCGTTTAGTATTTTGCAGATTTCCTGAGGAGAAGGAGGATTGCTTTTTCCTTTAATTGCAGTACTCGACTGCACTTCTGATATTATACCAGCACAAAGCTCGATGCATTCGTTGCAAATATATACGGTCGGTCCAACGATGAGCTTTTTTACTTCATGCTGAGTTTTTCCGCAAAACGAACAGCGTAAAATCTCCTCACCCTCTGTCGTTCTTTCCATTTACACCTCCTGAAACAAGCTAACAATACTATACTCTCACAAATATTCAAAAAAATACTTAACATCGGGATTTTTTATATTAGTATGACATTAATCTTCTATGTCGCAATTGATGCAGAGTATTAGGGCAAATCAACAATCGTAGAGGTCTTTCTTCTATGTTGTCTAGCAAACGCAAGATTACTGCGGTACGTATTTGTATCATTTATATTGCGTAAAAATACGTAACTGTACAGAGGATTAGCAATCATCATTGGAATATTAAAATAGTACGACACGGGGTTGTTTGTCGGAACAGACAAACAATCGCATATCTTTACAAAAAATCTATTTATCATCAACTTTTTCATATGACCTCGAATATTATTTTTTGGATTTTGCGAATCCAGCTCTTATAACAAGCCTCAGTTTTTTATTAATGCTCGTGCTTTCTTTTGAATTCCAACTCTCTATGCTTTCTGCTTCATCTTCGCCACGGATGGTTATTTCTCCTTGCTTTAGGTAGACGACTGTACTAATTTTTTGTTTATATGGTTTTATGAAAGCTTCAGCATTTTTTTTAGCGTTTTCAGACGCTTCTTGCATCATTTCCATTTTTATATCTGAAAAATTCGTCAACGGATATGAATAATTATAATTGATCCAAACTCCTTCGGAAGAAAGTTTAGCGATTCCTTCTTTTATTTTTTGTATCTTTCCAATATCCTTTGTACGAATGTTTATCTTATCTTCTGTTTTGAAATACTTGTGTTTCTTTACCGTTGTCACTCCAGATGAAATGGTCTTATTTTCTTCTTCGTATTCGGATGCATCCATTGACGAATTTATTATTTCTTCCTCAGTTATTCCTTGGCTTTTCAAAAAGCCTATGACTTTATCTTTATCGGAAATACGTTTTTTATATAATTTTTCAAAATTATCGTCGCTGTTTGAGATGATTACGGTCATCTCTCCAATATTAGCTCGAACTACCTTTTCCGATAATCCTTTAACTTCTACTAATTCAGAGCTGGCTTTTATGTTTTTGGATGAGAAATACCCAAAACCAACCAAGCCGCAGGCGATAATAATAGATGCACTAATATAAGAGTATTTCATTGACACTTCTCCACTATTTTATTGGACAAATGGTAACATATAAAAGGTAAAAAAAGTGTTAAAATATCTGTTTCAAAGGTAAAAAAATTACTTAAAATGTATTTGTAAAGAACTCGAAGACCAGAACTGCCGAATCGGCTTCACTGCAGTTGCACGAGCGCTGTGTTCTTTTCATAAAAGACCTCCCCAGAATTCTCTGCATTTTCTTTACACTATTGTCACCATTTTTTTAAAAAATAAGTTTAAGACGACAATGTTTAGTTGTTTTCGCAATTTATTATCAATCTCATATGTATTGATATTAATGGGGGACAAGTTTAAAAATCTTGATTGCTCATTGGAAACAGAGCAGATAGAATACATTTTACGCGTTCGTAGCTCAGCTGGATAGAGCGTCTCCCTCCGGAGGAGAAGGTCGGAGGTTCGAATCCTCTCGGACGCGCCAGTTTTAGGTTATTAAATATGATTAAGCAATTGAATATCACGAATTATGAAACATATTTTGTTTTGGGAAACAATAGTTCGGAAAAGCGTAAAAAACGCAAAGTTATCATCAACGTAAGCTTGCGTTTTCCAGAAAAAAATGATGCGTGCAACAGCGATAGCGTCGATGACACGGTTTGTTATTCGCAATTACTAGCTTTCATAGACGAAAAACTGCAAAATGCTCAATTTAATCTTCTAGAAAGGGCAACGCAATTTTTATATGAAGCAATCTCCGAATATTTGAATACTCCGTCTATTCTAAAACGCGTCGAAATAATGAAACCTCGCCCTCCAGTGAAAAATCTCCTCGATGCTTCGTTTATTTGTTCCGATTGGTAGCAAAACGATTTATTTAAATTGTTCCTGATTTAAAAGCATGTATCATTATGCTATACATTACCTGTAAAATATGTTGAATTCAAATGGTGCAATCGAAATATCTTAGCAAACTGGAGCCATGGCAAGATCCGAAAGCGCAGCCTTATGTTTCCATAAAAAATCTTACCAAGACATTTGGCGGTAGAGTTGCAGTTAATGATGTATCTCTTTCGATATATAAGGGGGAGTTGTTTTCTCTGTTGGGAAGATCTGGTTGCGGTAAAACGACTTTGCTAAGAATGCTGGCCGGATTCGAATCGCCAACTTCGGGAAAAATATTTATCGATGGGGGGGATATGACTGATACTCCTCCTCACAAACGTCCTGTAAGCATGGTGTTTCAATCGTATGCGTTGTTTCCTCATATGACCGTCGAACAAAATGTTGCATTCGGATTAATCCAAGAAGGTTTGCCTAAGAATGACATCAGAGATAGGGTGAACGAATATCTTGAATTGGTGCAAATGAGTGGATATGAGCGCAGAAAACCAGATCAGCTTTCCGGAGGAGAGATGCAGCGCGTTGCCCTTGCTAGAAGTCTGGTAAAACAGCCTAAATTAGTTCTGCTGGACGAGCCTCTCGCGGCTCTTGATAAAAAACTAAGAGAACGTACGCAATTGGAGCTGGTCAATATTCAGGAGAAAGTCGGAGTTACATTTATAATGGTATCCCATGATCAGGAAGAAGCCATGACCATGTCTTCTCGTATAGGCTTAATGAACGAGGGGCGTATTTTGCAGGTCGGAGGACCAACGGAGATTTATGAATATCCAAACTCAAAATATGTCGCTAATTTCATTGGATCAGTGAATTTATTCGATGGAATTATTGTCGAAGAAAAATCCGATCACGTGGTAGTGAAATCCACGGCGATGGAAAAAAATCTATACGTTAGTCATTCCGCTTCGGTTCCGATAGGAGCGCAAATCAGCGTGGCAATTCGTCCTGAAAAAGTTATGCTGACGGATGCGCAGCCAAAAGGTGAGTACAATTGGACTAGTGGAATTGTAAAAGACATAGTATATCTGGGGGATGTTTCAATTTATCACGTAAACCTTAGATCAGGCGTGATGGTTTTCGCCACGGTAACTAATTCAGTTCGTGCGGCGGAACGTCCAATTCAGTGGGATGACGAGGTTTTTCTATACTGGAAACCAGAAAATGGTATCGTTTTAGCAATATAAGTTATCTCTGGAAAATTCCAATAGTTTAACTAGTCTTTTTCTGATATTTTTTGGGCGGCAAATATTGTTTCGCGAATTTGTTCGCTTAATTCTGATACACTACCCGGAGAATGGGGTATAAACACTACGTTTGATTTGGATCCAGCTCCGATTTCTTTTAGCGTATCTATGTATTGAATCAACAAGACCATATCCATAATGTGCGACGCCTGAGTCCCAGGAACTTGTTTTACAAAGCCCTCCACCGATTGACTCAATCCTTCTATTATGGCCTGTCTTTGCCCGGCAACTCCTTTTCCGTGCAGTATACTAGCTTCCGCTTCCGCCTCTGCCTGCTTGACTTTCAGTATTTTTTCCGCTTCGCCCTTTTCGGTGGCGGCAACTCGTAGCCTTTGAGCTGTATTGATTTCGTTCATGGCGGCTTTTACGTTTTGGTCTGGATTAATATCGGTGACAAGAGCTTTTATAATGCCATAACCAAATTCCGACATCGGTTTTTCCAATTCCGTCTGGACAGCGTCTGCGATGTCGTCTTTTTTAGAAAAGACATCGTCCAAGACTAACTTGGGAACTTGGGCTCTAACGAGATCAAAAACGAAGGCCTTTATTTGGTATTCCGGATCCTGCAAAGTATAACACGCTTCGAAAACTTTTTCCGCGAGAACCTTATATTGAACTGCTATAACAACGTTGACAAATACGTTGTCCAGCGTTTTTGTTTCCACCGACACATCTAACTGGTGAATTCTCAAGGATAATCTAGTTAGAATATTATCGATAATTGGTATTCTCCATCTTAATCCCGGATCTACAATGCGGTGAAATTTTCCAAATCTTTCAATAACTGCACAACTCTGTTGCTGTACAGTAAAAAAGCCGCCTAAAATAAACAATAAAACTGCAGGTACAATCCATATAATCATGTACATAAAAACTCCGCGATTAAATATAGCGCCCAAAGCCTAGCATAACCCTTAACCAATATCCACATTCATTTTATCTTAGGGAGCAACATACGCCAACGACTTTATGAGGGTTTTTATCGAAGAAAAACTTGATTTTTGATATCCTTTTGTCAACATTTCTGTATTATTATATAACATAATGTAATATGAGTTTAACATGGAAGACGACAGTTTATTTTACAGTACAATAAAAGATACGACTCCGATTATGTCTCAGTATTTGACTATAAAATCACAGTATCCCGGATGCTTATTGTTGTTTCGTATGGGAGATTTTTACGAATTATTTTTTGAGGATGCTAAAATCGCATCTTCGATACTAAATATTGCTCTCACTAAGCGAGGGAAACATCTTGGTGAAAATATTCCCATGTGTGGAGTGCCGGTTGCGACTGTCGATGCGTATATTGGCCGCCTTGTGAAATACGGCCAAAAGGTCGCCATATGTGATCAGGTTGAAGATCCTCAGGAGGCGAAAAAACGCGGCTATAAGGCGCTCGTAAAACGGGAAGTTACCAGAATTCTAACCGCCGGAACAATAATCGAAGAAAATTTATTAAATTCCAATAAAAATAATTTCCTGATGTCAGTTGTTCCGGATGTTTGTTCCAAAACACAAAAAATTAAAACGGTGAGTTTTGCAGCCATTGACATTTCTACCGGAGATTTTTTTGTAAATACTTGTTTGGAAGATGAATTCCCTTCCGTTTTGGAAGTGTATAGACCGAGAGAAGTATTGATTCCTTCGAGCATAGAAAAATCTGAATTTGTAAAATTAATGTCTTCCATAAGCGGGGACGTAATAACGTCTTTACCGGACTCAAAATTTAATCCCGTCGTTGAAAGAGACAGATTGGAGAAATATTTCAAAGTTAATACGCTAGACGGTTTTGGCATAAAATTAAACAACGAACTATCGTCCTGCGGAGCTGTTTTGGAATATTTACTAATAACACAGCGGGATAATTTTTCCAATTTGCCCGTTCCTAAAAAAGTATCGTTTTGTAATTATTTGATAATTGATCCGTCCACGAGTAAAAGTTTAGAAATAACGACTTCATGTCATGGAGAGAACGAGTATAGTTTGTTGGGCGCAATAGATGGAACCCAGACGTCATTTGGATCAAGGGCTCTTGCTGCGCGGATATCAATGCCTCTAGTCAATAAGGATATGCTAGAAAAACGGTTGGACTGTTTGGAATTTTTCGTTAAGAACGAAAAATTAATGAAATTAGTTCGCGATACTCTATCCGAATGTCCGGATTTTGAAAGAGCCATTAGCAGAATAAAATTTAATAAATTTTCTCCCCGAGATCTGGGGGATATTCGAGGATCTTTGCAGATTATAAGTCATATAAAAACTTTCTTTAGGGATGTAAATATGCCGAGCGAAGGAGAATACTATGTTGAGAAATTGAGAGATTTTTCTGAATTGTCTAATTTGCTCGAAACAGCTTTAATTGAGAAATTACCAGCCACCAACGGAACGATGTCGGGTGTGCTTGCCAATGGATATTCTAAACAATTGGATGAGTTGAAATATCTAAAAAGTCACGAAGAAGAATTGATAGCGGATCTTCAAAGTAAATATATTAGGGAAACAGAAATTAATGCGCTAAAAATAAGAAATAATGCAATTTTAGGCTGGTATGTAGAAATTCCTCTTTCCCAAAAAAGTAAGATAACGGATCAATTCGTACATCGTCAGACTCTTGTAAATGGCATTAGATATACTACAGAAGAATTAATTTCTCTGCAGGCAAAGCTGATGGACGTTATGAATGAATGCAGCCAGTTGGAAGAAAAATTGTACAGAGAAATTGTTAATGAAGTCCTGAAATTACAGGACGAAATCTCGTATGCAATAAAGACATTGGCGCTCTTGGATATCTATACAAATTTCGCTCATATAGCTCTGACGAGAAACTACATTAGACCAGAAATTTCCACAGATCAGATTCTTGAAATAGAAAACGGCAGACACCCGATTCTTGATATTCACGTTAAAGATTTTACAAGTAATGACTGCGATCTGGATATTCATTCAAAAATTTGCTTGCTCACTGGACCAAATATGGCTGGAAAGAGTACGTATCTTCGTCAGAACGCGCTAATTGTAATTCTTGCGCAGATCGGAAGTTATATTCCTGCAACCAAAGCCGTCATTGGAATTGTAGATAGATTGTTTTCGCGCATTGGAGCTTCAGACGATATTGCTCGTGGGCGTTCCACGTTTATGGTTGAAATGATAGAAACGGCAACTATTTTAAATCAAGCAACCGAAAAATCGTTCGTTATATTGGATGAAGTTGGGCGCGGAACATCTACGTACGACGGTCTGTCCATAGCATGGGCTGTTATAGAACATCTCTATAAAATCAACCAATGTCGCGTTTTATTTGCTACGCATTACAGAGAACTCACAGCTATGCAGAATTCTCTGAAGAATATAAAATGTAAAACGCTCAAAGTGCAAGAATGGAATGGAGATGTGATATTTTATCATAAAATTATCGAAGGAATTGCCGATAAATCTTATGGTATACATGTGGCTAGCATTGCAGGGGTACCAAAATCCGTCATCAAAAGAGCATCTGATCTTCTAAAAAATTTTGAATCAAAAGATGATAAAACTTCCGCTAATATTCTTGGAGGAATGTCTGAACAGATAGAATTTTGTTATGCTGGAGATTCTAAGCTAAAACAGAAATTAGACGCGCTTGATTTAAATAATGTGTCCCCTAAGCATGCGTTGGATGTATTATACGAGCTCAAAGAACTGGCAATGTCCTAAAGCATTGTCGCCATGTTTAAGAAAGAGATTTTCCGACAGAGTTTAGTATTCCATTGATGAAAGCGACTTCGCTCTTTTCGAAAAACGATTTGGAAATTTCTATGTACTCGTTGAATACGACGTTGGGGGGAATATCCTGAAAATGTAAAAGTTCTGCGATTCCCAGTCTCAGAATGGACTTCATTACATTGTCTAATCTATCAAATTTCCAATTATCCGAGAGGTTTTCTGAAATCATTTCATCTATTTTTGCCGAATTATCTTCGACGGTTTCGATCAGCCGTAGAAAAAAATCCCTGTCCATTTCAGATATGGAAATATTTTCTGTAATGACGGTTTCGCTATGGTCACCCAATTCCGTCGCAATGGTTTTCATTGGACAACCCGTTATGTGGGCGCGATAAACCATCTGCACCGCGCAAAGCCTCGCCATACTACGCAATCCGCCCTGGGATCTGCGATTCTTTGTCATGTTATCTCCAGACTACGCGTAGAGGGGAAATTTTTTGCACAAATCCAGTGTTTCTGCTCTTACTTCCCTTTTAACTGTTTCATACTCTGATTTTCCATACTTTGAAAGTACTTTATGGATTAAATCCGCTATTTTCTTAAATTCATTCACTCCCAGTCCTCTGGTGGTCATGGCTGCAGATCCCACTCTTATGCCGGAAGTTTGGGATGGAGGTAATTTATCAAATGGAATTGCATTTTTATTGCAGGTGACGCCAGCCTCTTCTAACTCGACTTCAGCAATTTTTCCAGTAATCGATAACCCGCTGACATCGACAACAGACATGTGAGAGTCAGTTCCTCCGGAAATTACGTTTAATCCATGCTCCTGAAGGCGAGCAGCCATGGCTATAGAGTTTTCCAGAACGTCTCGAGCATATTTTTTGAATTCCGGCCGCAAAGCCTCTCCGAACGCAACCGCTTTTGCTGCGATGGTGTGCATCTGGGGCCCTCCCTGCACTCCTGGAAATACGGCACTGTCTACTTTTTTAGCAATGACCTCGTCGTTGGTGAGAATAATGCCGCCGCGAGGTCCTCTCAAGGTTTTATGGGTCGTTGAAGTCACCACATGGGCATGACCAATGGGAGATGGGTAAAGTCCGGCTACAATTAATCCGGCGTAATGGGCGACGTCGGCAAACAAATAGGCTCCGACGGAGTCGGCAATTTTCCTAAAGCGCGCAAAATCTATCCGGCGCGAATAGGAGGAGGCTCCGGCTAGAATAATTTTCGGTCTGTGTTCGTCGGCTAGCCGCTGAACTTGATCGTAATCCAGAATTCCATTCTCATCTACTCCGTAATTGACGGCGCGAAACCACTTTCCAGAGATGGTGGGAGGGGAACCGTGGGTTAAATGTCCGCCCATCGCTAATCCCATTCCGAGAATTGTGTCTCCCGGTTGAGCAAGGGCGTAGAAAACCGATAAATTGGCCTGCGCTCCGGAATGCGGCTGCACATTGGCAAATTTGCAATCGAATAGTTTACAAATTCTTTCAATGGCTATTTTTTCAGCGATATCTACGAATTTACATCCACCATAGTATCTTCTGTCCGGATATCCTTCCGCGTATTTATTGGTCATAACGCTTCCAAGAGCTGAAAGAACTTCTCTAGATGCGAAATTTTCCGACGCGATGAGTTCTATTTGATTCTGCTGTCTCTGTAATTCGTCGGTTATTGCTCCAAACACCTCGTCATTCAATGTTTTATTAGAAAAATACCCGAAAAAATTTGTGCTAATAATTGTATCCAATTGATCTCGCTCCTAAGTATTATAGGGAAAGTATATCATAATTCACGGTGGCTTCCACTGAATTGTCATGTGTGATCTTTTGCCAAAGATATTTTTTTGCAATAAAAATTGCTTTTGAGTTAAAAAAATGATAAAATATAAATTAATTCAAATTATGGAGAAGGACATTGAAGAAAACAGTCTTTTTGACATTGTTTGTGTTTATGATGTGTTACGGGATGAATGTTTTATCTTTTATGTTACCCGAAGAATCTGGCAGTCAATCTTGTCGTGAAGTTTCAGAGATTCCTGCCGACAATACTATTAGTAGATCCTATTCGTGTCCAAATGTTTTTACCGTGTATGACTCTACCGGAAGATCTAGCACTGCCCCATTGATAAGGGACGATCTGAATGACTTTATTCGCTGCACATTCATCGATGATTGTTTACATACTAGAGAAGTTATTGCTTATGCGTATACCATTGACAAGCTTCCCCGCCTATTCGCAAAGGAGTTACTACAAATTCAATCTCCCAAGGATTGCCAACTGTATGTGCGAATTTGTTATAGTTTTTTCAATCTAATAAAGAAGTGTAATATCACATTCCAAAACATGGAATTAAAAGACAAAGACTACTGGATTAGAGAGATTGGCAGAGCCATGTGTTTTTCTGAAAACATGCTCAAATTTTTGGAAAAACATAGTCCTCCAAATACAGTGAAAGACGCTATAAAAAGTACGCATTCAGTAATTATGTGTGATGATTTGTCTAGTGTGATACATATATCGAAGGAAAAGGTATTAAATTTGTTGCATAGAATTGACAGAATCGATCAGATGCAATCTTCTACTGTGGCGACCGGATTCGAATTCAGTATCGAGGAATAATCGAAGACAACTTAATGCTTTTTTGTTATTCACTATGCCGGAGCCAAAAACTATGATGTTAGCGTCGTTATGACGTCGCGACAGCTCGGCCATTTTTTCATTAAAACACAACGCTGCGCGAATTCCTCGGCATCTGTTGGCGGCGATGGTCATGCCGATTCCGGTATTACAGATCAATACGCCATAACTTCCTTTGGTGTTCAGCATTTTATCGGTCAGCTTTTGGGCGAATAGTGGATAGTCACAGGATTCCTGACTATGAGTGCCAAGATCGACCATATTCCGTTCGAAGTTTTCTAAAAGGTACTGTTTCATGGCAAATCCAGCGTGATCCGCCGCAATAAATATTTTCATAAACCTTCCGTTGTTTTCGTCAGCGTGCCGACAACCCCCATCATGCTCCGAATTTCCTGCGCGGTTGGACGAGATCTTTTGAATAAATTCCTAATCGTCTGCATCATTAGCGTTTGCTTCTTTTCCGACGAAAAGTGACGACGTAGCGACAATTCGTGTTCTAATTTTTTCAAAAAAGTCTCCATTTCATTTTGGGTGGACGGACAGGTCTTGCCGACTTTTAACAATGGACTCTCCGATTTCCTACACATCAACTGATAGCAGATGATCAACACAGCCTGGGACAAATTATATGATGAAAAGTCCGCCGATGGAATCCTAATGACTCCGCCGCAAAGGGATATTTCTTCATTGGTGAGGCCGTCCTTTTCGGAGCCAAAGACAATGCCCGTTTTTCCATTAGTTTCGTTTGTCGCTATGTTTTCCGGAGAATAAATCTCCTTTATTAGATTTCTCGGACGTGCACTTGTGGCGAAAACAAAATGCAGGTCAGAAATTGCATCCTCAAGGCGATTGAAAAGTTCTATTTTTAAAAGACTGGATTTTTCCGCTGAGGCTAGTTCAGCTTTTTCGCTGGGCCATGTGTGGAGCGGAGCCACCAATCGCAAATTTTTCACCCCGGTATTAACCATAGCGCGCATGGCCATACCGGTATTTTCCGCCAGTTGCGTTTTATGCAAAATAATGAATGGCTCACATGACGCGCCAGACGGTTCCATTCTTGGTGTCTTCTATCTGAATATTTTTTTCTAGCAGTTTTTGACGAATTTCGTCGGCGAGGGCGAAGTTTTTTTCGGATTTAGCTTTTGTGCGCTCCTCGATCAGCCGTTCAATTTCTTCTGTGGAAATTTCATTGCCACTCTGCTGGAACCAATCCTCATTTTTTTTGGTGAGCAATCCCAGCAGTTCCGCTCCGCTTTTTAGTCGTGAGCAGAGGGCGTCTATTTCGTTCTGATCCGTCGATTTATAAATACTGTCGGCGATTTCGTGCAGCGTTCGCAAGGCGAGCGGAGTATTTAGATTTCCGCACAAAGCCTCCACTATCTCCGCGTCGGCGCCGATGTTTTTAGGCTTTTGGGAACGTAATTTTAATGCTCCATACAGTCTGTTGAGCGATTGCTTCGATTGGAATACGAGTTTATCCGTCCAGTCCAGCATTTTCTGATAATGGGAGGACAGCAGAATATAGCGAACGATTTCTCCATCGTATTGCCGCAGAATATGGTCCAACGAAATTATATTGCCCAATGATTTAGACATTTTTTGACCGTTGACCAGTAACATTCCATTGTGAATCCAGTAGTTGGCCATGATGCATCCAAAGGCGCCAAAATTCTGGGACAATTCATTTTCATGGTGCGGAAACATAAGATCCTGTCCACCGGCGTGGATATCGAAGATTTTGCCGAGATATTTCCGACTCATGGCGGAGCACTCTATGTGCCAGCCAGGGCGACCCTTTCCAAATGGACTATCCCAAGACGGCGTTCCTTCCTCCGAGGGTTTCCAGAGGACAAAATCCATGGGGTCCTCCTTGTAGGGAGCGATTTCTACGCGACTTCCGGCAATCATATCATCCAAACTTCTTTTGGAAAGCATGCCATAGTTCTGCATTTTTCTCACCCGAAACAGCACATGCCCCTGATTTTCATAGGCGAAACCGTTTTCCATCAATTTCTGAATGATTTCCAACATTTCTCCGATGTGGAAGGTAGCTCTTGGTTCATGGGTTACCGGAAGTACTCCGATTCGCGCCGTATTTTTATGAAACTCCTCTATTACTTCGTCGGTTAGTTGCCGTATGGAGATGTTTCTTTCTCGGGCTCGAGCGTTAATTTTATCGTCAACGTCTGTTATGTTCCTCACATATGTGACACGGGGATACAGATTTTTCAACAGGCGAAATAGAACGTCGAAAACCACCAGGGGACGCGCGTTTCCCACATGCGGACTGGAATAAACTGTCGGTCCGCAGACATAAATGCGAACATTATTGCCGTCTATGGGAACAAAATCTTCCAGAGAATTGGAAAGAGAGTTGTACAATTGTAGTTTTTTCATAGTTTGCAATTCAAATTATCTATTATTCTCGATTTTATACGATCGTATCCCATAAGATGCGCTATTTTAGGCAATTCCGGACCGTCATTTGTTCCTGTAAGAACAATACGGATCGGATGAAATAGCTCTCGACCTTTTCTTCCGGAAATTTTTTTCAGATCTCTTATCCACTGATCAAAATCGAGAGGATCTTTTAAAGTTTCCAACATTTGATTAACAAAATCTTCATCTTCTTTTATGACATTGATTTTATTGAATAAAATGTCATGCCACAAAACCGCATCCCCGACAAAATGCAAATTTCCCCGAATCGCATTCCAAAATTCTTTGGAACTGTTTGATATATTCAATTTTTGCAAATCGTTTTTCACATCATCAAAGGATTTTTCGGAAATTATTTTTTTAGTCAGCAGTTTCACTTCCTCCAAATTAAATTTAGGAGATGACAGACTCATTTTTTCAAAGGAAAATTCCTCTATTAATTTTTCTAGATTATTCAAGTGATTAGCATTGTGCGATGTGCCGAGAGTCGCCAAGATACACCAAATCGACCAGGGATCAATGCCGTTTTCTCTCATGTTGAGGATGCTCAGGGATGATCCTCCGGACCTCTTGGAAACGTCCTGTCCGTCGAACGATGACATGAGAGGAACATGCGCAAACTGCGGCAATTCTCCGGCTAAGGCCTTGAAAATATTTATCTGGGCGGCCGTATTGGTGATATGGTCATCTCCGCGAATAATATGGGTTATTCCCATGTTAATGTCATCTACGGCGGATGCAAATGTATAAACGAAGGAGCCGTCCGGCTTGATTAAAATCGGGTCGCTGATGCTGCCAAGGGGAATGGAAATTTTGCCGTGAACCAAATCATTCCATTCCATAACCTGATCATCATCCAATTTAAATCGCCAGTGGGGAACAATTCCACGGGATTCCTTTTCCTCCCGCATTTTTTGCGAGAGATTCAATGATTCCCTATCGTAGACCGGAGGAATTCCGCCGGACATTTGTATTTTTCTCTTGAGTGAAAGTTCTTCCTTCGTTTCGTAGCAAGGATAAATGCGACCAATACTTTTTAGATGCTCGGCGGCGTTCACGTATTTTTCAAAATTCGCCGACTGCCGATAAAATTCATCCCATTGAATTCCCATCCATTTTAGATCCTCTAAAATGGAATCTTCGGATTCCTTGGTGGATCTTTCCAGATCTGTATCATCTATTCGCAGAATAAACTTTCCCTCATTTTTGCGTGCGAAAAGATAATTCAGAATGGCAATCCTTATGTTTCCAACGTGTAATAAGCCAGTTGGAGATGGAGCAAATCGGACCTTAGTCACTTATTGAACTCTTTCATTCTATAGCTTCTTAAGAAGTTTTTGCCACAATCCATTTTTTCCTTTTCTTTTTTTGTCTTGCCTTACAATTTGCTCTTCCGGAGATTGTAAATTAAACATTATCTCCTGCTCTTTATAGGATTCGGCCAATTTATTTATGTGTGTAACAACAGATTCTTGGGAAAGTAAAATCTCTTCTTCGGTTGGTAAATGGACTGCGGTACCATCTGTTGTTGTTTTATCATTAACCGCCTTAGAGGCCATTCTTTCTTTATTGTTTTTTCTACGAAAGTGACGTCTTCTGTTATTTTTGAAGGCCCCTGCCGCTTTATCGTTCACTGGCGAGGATGTTTCTTTTGGTTCTCTATCTTCCTCTTGATGGATCAGAGCTTGCTGTTCAATAATTGGCGGGTCACTTTTCTCTTTAGTAATCTGTTGCATTGTCTGCTCTATCTTAAAATCAGATGCGAGAATTGTATTATCTATCTTAAAGATTATTTTTGAATTTGTCCTTTCCTCCATGTTGGAAATAAATGACCGTTTATTATTCATAAGATACAATGCCACATCCGCGGATAAAGTAACCTCAAGTTCCGAAGCGTTCATAATAGCCAAAGTTTCATCTATTTTTCTTAAAATTTGAATGGCTGTAGATTCACTCGACCAAATAAAACCACTGCCATTACAATGGGAACAAATCGTCGTATTGGCGTCAGCAATACTGGAGCGCAAACGCTGCCTAGAAAATTCTAGTAGACCGAAGTTGCTGATGGATCCGACTTGAATCTTTGCTTTATCTTCGCGCAAAGCGTCGCGCAGACATCTTTCGACTTGAGCATTATCGCGTTTTTCTGTCATATCGATGAAATCTACTACTATTAATCCGGCAAGATCCCTCAAGCGACATTGTCTTGCTATTTCATTAGCGGCTTCCAGATTTGTCTTTAGAGCAGTTTCCGCAATATTTCTTTCACGAGTTGATTTTCCTGAATTTACGTCGATGGAAATTAAAGCTTCCGTCGTATTTATAATCAAGTATCCTCCGGAAGGAAGATTCACCCTTGTGGAATAAATCTGATTTATTTGATCGTTGATTTTAAATTTGTTGAACAAAGGCAGTTTTTTATCTTCATATAATTTCACTTTTTTCGAATGGCTTGGCATGAGTTTTTTTATGAAAGATTTAGCGATTTTATATCCGTTTTCTCCTTCGACAAGAATTGATTCCACATCCCGCGAGTATAAATCTCTGATAGCACGCTTAATTATGTTAGCTTCTTCGTGAATTAAACATGGCGCCGTTGATTTGACGGTGGTTTCTCTTATTTCATCCCATGTTTTTTTCAAATAGCTAAAATCTTTTATAATTTCAGCCTTCGAATGACCAACTCCGGCCGTACGAATGACGGTGCTTCCGTTTTCTATGGGAAGATCGGCAACTATCTTTTTTAATTTTGACCGATCAGAAGGATTAATTATTTTTCTGGACACACCGCTGCCTCTCGGCGTATTCGGCATGAGTACACAATATCTTCCCGCTAAGGCGATGTATGTCGTTAAAGCTGCGCCTTTATTTCCTCTCTCTTCCTTGGTTACTTGAACAAGTACTATCTGTCTTTTTTTAATAACTTCTTGAATTTTATATCGTCGATAAAATTGATATCTAAGTTTAGCGACTTCCTTGGGATCTAACTCCTCTATGGATTCTCCACTTTCAGCAAGAAGCGAAGAAATCGCATTCTGAATATGATTATCAAAATCCTGACGATCTCCAATTGGGATTTGGAAATAGTCGTGATGTATTTCGCTAAAACTTAAAAACCCGTGCCTATCGTTTCCGTAATCAACAAATGCAGCCTGCAAAGCCGGCTCGACCCTGACTATTTTAGCTAGATATACATTGCTTTTAATATGAGCTTTTGAAGGAATTTCAAAATCAAATTTATCTAATTTTTCTCCATCAACAACTGCAACTCTAATTTCTTCCCAATGAGCTGAATCTATCAGCATATTTTTCGGCATTTTGAACTCCGTAATTTTTGGTGAAGCCAGATGAGAACTTAAAAAAACATAGCCTTTCAATAAGAACTACAGTTACAGCAGAAATAAAATATGCCCAGAAATCAATCGAGACGACAAAAAATCCACCTTTGGAAAACAACATCATTAGCCTCAATATGCTTCACCTAATACTTGCAAATTTGCGCAAACAAAAACATTCAACACAAAGCCTCTCAACGGCTGATTTAGTATAATACATCATTCAAACTATGTAAACCTGATATCCCCGCATAAAGTTTGGGGAAATAATATTTAAAATAAAAATATACTAAAATTCTCTTAATTTTTCTGATATCGATCATTACTCTATGTAGGTAAAATTTTAGCCAATAAATTTATTGCTGCTTATTAACTTCTTCCATCGCTTGGTTATATTCAGTTTGAAGCGAATTTACCTCATTTTGTGTTTTTTCCATTTCTAATTGTGCTTTCTTTAAAGTCTTACCTGTTAACCCCCCACTACTAATCTTTTGTTTTTGTCCTTCTAATTCCTTCATCGCTAAATCTAGTTTTATTTTTATACCAGCCGCGTTGCTTTGGGCCTGTGCAGTTTTATCTGATACGCTGGATGTCGCTGTATTTGCTACCGCAGCGATCGGATTTCCGCCCAGAGTAGGAGATGGCGTCGTTGTGGTGATTGGATTTCCAGCTACCGCATTGGTTGTCGGCGCCGTTGGAGTTTTATTTAACAGACCTGGTGGAATTGCGCTAGCAATGGAAGTTCCCAAATTTGCTACTTTAGATGCAATGTCTACGCCTTGCCCTACTTTATTCATGATATTATCCGTTTTTGTTAATGGGGCAGTTGGAACTGTCTGTATAGCCTGAGTGTACTGAGGGGCCTGAGCGACTGGTTGAACCGCAGGAACAGCATTTGCCACAGGCGCCACCGCTATTGGAACAGGAGCCGGAGCCATGGAAATTGTTGCCCCAGTATCTTCTTTATTGAATAACCCCTTTATGGCTTCACCTGCACCGCTCGTTAACATGCCCAGCAATCCGTTCTCTCCTTGGTTTTCGTCCCTTCGGTTTCTTGGAGATCCTCTTTCGTAATAGCCATTGCCGCCGTCATCGTCGGATCTCAAATTGCGTTCTCTTCCAGCATGTTCTTTTCTGCTATCATTTCTCGGACTGTTATATTCATCAAGTGAGACATTATTGCCGCTAAACTGGCCACGAGATTCTCCCGATGTATCTCCTTTTTCCAATTGATATGTTTTTTGTTGCATGCAATTGGTGCATATTCCATATTGGAATTGTCCGCCTATCTTATGTACAAGACCAACCTTCCGGCACAACAGGCAGATTCCGTGCATTGTATCGCCAAAAACCAGACCGTCTAATTTAGATTCATCGATAACTCCGAGAGTTTTGAGATAGTCTATTGTTTCTTCTACTACCAGACGATTGCCTTCTATTTCATCTGTTCCTTTTTTATTCGAACGGCGGTTTTGAGGATCTCTGGAGGATGCTCTGTCGTCTCTTTCTTCATCTCCGGAGTCTTGATTATCCTGATCGTCATAGCCATTATTTCGATAGTCTTCTCGATCGTCCCGATCATAATTGTCATCTTGATCGTAGGCGTCATCATCTTCGTAGCCTCGATCGTCTCGATCTCTATAGTCATTATCATCGTCTTCGTAGCCTTGATCGTCTCGATCACCATCCCGATCATAATTATCATCTACGTCATCTGGATCATCCAGACCATCAGTTTCTTCTAGGAGATCCATTTGGTTTTCCGGAATTTCCTCTCCATCTTCTTCATCATATAGACTCTGCTGATTAGAGTCTTCTTCCTCTTTTTCTTCATCTTCATCATGCGAATCTTGCTGATCAGAATTTTCTTCCTCGATTTCTTCTTCTTCTTCTTCTTCTTCTTCCTCCTCCTCAATTTCTTCTTCTTCGAAAAGTTCTCCTATTTCAATGTTGAAAATCAACATAGGATTCAGCGTTTCCATGAGAAATGAAAATTTTTCTAATCCTGTTATGCTAAAATCAATTAATTTATCTTTCTGAGGGGGTTGTGTGACATTTTGCGATGTTTCAGAGGTTGAAGCACCAGCGATCTTTTCTTTTTCTGCGGTTGAGTTTGATTTTTCATCTTTTGAGGTTGATTCCAAAGCATTTTGCGATTTTTCAGAATCTGATTTATTTTCCGTGGTCTTTTCTTTTTCTATATTGGCATTGGATGGATCGCTTTTCGTACTTGACTCTAGGGGGGGCTTTAAAGGTTCAATATTAACTATACTAACCGCATCCTCCGCGAAAATTTTTCCGCAGGTTTCGATAAAACAGCACAGTAAGGGCAGTATGTAAATGCACAATAGTCTCATAATTCATCCAACTACTAATGAAATTGTCTCATGAAAACATTGAATTTTAGTTAAATTTCCCCCGGCGACGTATTTTTATCTGCTCTCTTCGAAATTTTCATTGATTTCGCTAAATTGATACAAATTGCAACAAATCCATTGTTGCGGCGCGATCTATTTTAGGATAAACAGGAAGACGGTATCTTGCATTAATAAATAGTTTCATGCAAAGATACCGGGGAATAGATTGACAGTCTGATGAAATTCAATGTAATTTCAGGTATTCGCCTTAATTTAATGTTCAAAAAATCATAGGAGGAAAAATGCTTTATCAATTGGAAGGATCTCAGTCGATTGCTAAGGCCGTTGCGTTGTGTCGGCCTGGAGTTATTTGTGCCTATCCTATTACTCCTCAAACCCATATAGTTGAAGGAATAGGCGAGCTTGTAAGGAGCAATGAATTATTAAACTGCGAATTTATAAATGTAGAATCAGAAATGGCTGCTCTGAGTGTTGCCATTGGGTCACAAGCTACAGGAGTTCGTAGCTATACTGCCACGTCCAGTCAAGGATTACTTTACATGCTGGAGGCCGTTTATAACGTTTCTGGTCTTGAGTTGCCAATTGTTATGACCTTGGGTAATAGAGCCGTAGGAGCTCCAATTAATATATGGAACGATCACTCGGACGCTATGTCGGCGAGGGATTCTGGTTGGATCATGTTATTTGCTGAGACCAATCAGGAAGCGTTAGATCTTCATATACAGGCGTTCAAAATTGCGGAGACAATAAAATGCCCAGTTATGGTTTGTGTCGACGGATTTATTTTGACACATGCCTATGATCAAGTTGATATTCCTTCCCAAAAAGAAGTCGATGAATTTCTTCCACCCTATAGTCCTCATATAAGCTTGAGCATTGACAGTCCAATTGCGATTGGAACTATGGTGTCGCCGGAATATTTCATGGAAGTTCGTTATCTAGCCCACAAAAGACGAATCGAATCTCTTAAAATAATCGAAGGCATTGGAGACGCATTTAAACAAAAATTCAAAAGAGATTCGGGCGGACTTGTGCGGGAATATAATATTAAAAATGCTGAAACTGTCGTCATAACCATGGGATCTGTGGCCGGAACTATAAAAGATTTAATAGATGAGCTAAATTCTATTGGAGAAAAAATCGGACTTCTTTCGATTATCAGTTACAGACCATTTCCCACTGATGCCATAGTGAATTCTTTAAAAAATACCAAAAGAATTATAGTTCTTGAGAAAGCATTTGCCGTTGGAATAGGTGGTATTTTGTTCCAAGAAATTGAATTGGCATTTAAACAGACCGATATTGAGGTATTTTCTGTTGTGGCTGGTTTGGGAGGTAGAAATATCACAAAACCAATGTTAAAGGAGTATTTTTTGAAAAAAAATATAGAGGAGATCACGTTTTTAGGGCTAAAAGAAGATATTATCACCCAAGAATATAAGCCTATAAAGTTACATGGCCACGAAGGAGGAAAATAATGTCAAGCGCAACGCTCGGAAATAAATCAACGGGGAAAGCAACCGTTCAATCAGATCACAATAGACCAAATACGCTAACAAGCGGTCATAGAGCCTGTCAAGGGTGCGGAGAAGCGCTGGGAGCCAGATGTGCAGTTGATGCTGCCTATCGTGCTACTAACGGTAAGATTATGGTGGTTAATGCCACCGGTTGTTTGGAGGTTTTTTCCTGTGCTTTTCCTGAAAATTCATGGGGCATACCATGGTTACATTCATTGTTTGGAAATGCTCCAGCCGTAGCCACTGGAGTGGCGGCAGCTCTTCATCGCCAAAATAGAGAAGATATTCGCGTTATCGCTCAAGGAGGGGACGGATCGACCTTCGACATAGGAATGGGATGTCTATCTGGAATGTTCGAACGCAACGATGACGTTTTATATATATGCTACGACAATCAAGCATATATGAATACCGGAGTACAAAGATCCGGAGCTACACCTCCATTGGCTAGAACGGCAACTACTCTTCCCCATAGGAGTTATCTGGGAAACGACCCGCAGACTGGAAAAGATATTCCCAAGATCGCCATGGCCCATGGAATTCCGTACGTAGCTACCGCGAGTATTGCTAACATTCCAGATCTTGAGGAAAAAGTATCAAAAGCAATAAACATAAGAGGATCTAAATACCTGCACGTTCATGTGCCGTGTCCATTGGGATGGGGCTATCCAACATCGGATACCATAAAAGTCGCAAGGCTTGCTATACAGTGTGGATTGTTTCCATTATTCGAGGCGGAAAACGCTAAAATAGTCAGTTCAACCATAATTGATAATTTAGTTCCGGTCCAAGATTATCTAATATTACAGAAACGATTCGCCCATTTGTTTGGTAAAAATGGACCATCCGAAACGGTTGAGGTTATACAAAGCATCGCAAATGCCAACATTGAAAAGTACGGTTTAAATGGAGGAATTATTAATGAATAAACCCTTTGCTACTGTTCTTGGAGCTTCTACGAGTCTAAGTAATAAAACTGGGTCTTGGAGGACGATGTGTCCCAATTTTGCAAATAAGTTACCGCCTTGCAATGCTACATGCCCTGCTGGAGAGAATATACAACTTTGGTTGTCCTTGGCCAAGGAAGAGCAATTTCATGAAGCGTGGAAAGTCATGACACAAAGCAATCCATTTCCAGCAATAATGGGACGAGTCTGCTATTATACTTGTGAAAAGGCTTGCAATAGAGAGCAATTCGATGGAGCCGTCAATATTAATTTAATCGAAAAGTCTATTGGAGATATTGCCATTGCTAATCATTGGAAATTTGAAAATGTATCGCCGAATAGCGGAAAGAAAGTCCTCATTGTTGGAGCTGGTCCAAGCGGATTATCTGCCGCTTATTTTTTAAAAATGTTGGGACATGACGTTACAATTTTTGAAAATCATATAAAGCCTGGCGGAATGATGCGTTATGGCATCCCAAGATATAGATTGTCGAACAGTATTATAAACGCTGAAATAAAGAGAATAGAAGATTTAGGGGTTCAAATTATCTGCAATAAAAGGGTTTCTAACATTTTAAATGAAATTAAAGGTTTCGATGCGACGTATATATCTATTGGCGCATGTCTGGCTACACCGGTTGATTTAGAAACAAAGGAAAGTCCAGATATTGTCAACGCGATAGATCTATTTAAAGAACTTGAAGATGGTAAAAATCGACCTTCATATCTGGAGAAAAAAGTCATTATATATGGGGGAGGGAATACCGCCATTGACGCGGCAAGAACGGCTTTACGGCTGGGCGCGAAAAATGTAAAAATCATCTATAGGCGCGGAATTAATAACATGCCCGCCCACGAAGTAGAAATAAAAGAAGCTCTAACGGAAGGGATAGAAATTCTTTGCCTACGTACAATTAATTCCATTAATAGCGATAACATATTGGTTGATAAAATGAATTACGACGAGAAATTAGATGTTTTATCAAAGTCCGGAGAAACCGAAACCATTTATGCCGATAGCGTAATTTTCGCCATTGGTCAATCCGTGGATATAAGTGTTCTACAGGAAGTTAAAAGCATAGAGATTTCCGAAAAGGGAACGATCAAGGTTGATAAGAATATGATGACCGGAGAAAAGGGAATTTTCGCAGGAGGAGATGCTATTTTGGGAAAGCGGACTGTGACCAATGCCATAGGACACGCAAAAAAGGCAGCAAAGTGTATAGATGCTTATCTTAGAGGCGTTGAATTTGTTCCTAATATTAAAAATAAGGTTATTAATTTTAAAAAATTAAACACAGCTTATTTCCCCAAAGATAATAGAATTACCGTTTCGCGTATGCCGGATCTTTCATTTGATGAGAGGGACGTTTCCTATTCAGATCAGAAAATAATCGTAGAATCTGCTCGCTGTTTTTCCTGCGGCAACTGTTTCCATTGTGATAATTGCTACGCCTATTGCCCCGACAATGCCATTATTAAGCACTCGGACGGCTCGCTTGAGATTAATTACGACTATTGTAAAGGATGCGGAATGTGTGCTGCCGAGTGTCCCTGCGGAGCAATAGAAATGATCTCCGATGATAGCAAAGTATAAATGTAACCTGATTCATATATAATTCTTAAATAGAAAACTATTAGAGAGTGCTATGAGCAAAAAGGTTTTGGTAATATCCACAAGTTTGCGTAATAATTCCAATACGGACATACTTGCTGATGAGTTTGTAAAAGGCGCTACGAGTAGTGGGCATGAAGTCGAAAAGATTTCTCTGCGAAATAAGGAAATTAATTTTTGTTTAGGTTGCGATGTTTGTCAAAATACACAAAAATGCGTTTTTCAAGACGGTGCAAGTGAAATCGTAAGGAAAATACACGATACCGATGTAATTGTTTTTGCTGCTCCTGTGTATTTTGGTGGAGTAAGTGGGCAAATGCAAACATTGTTAGATCGTACATATCCGCTATTCCCATGGAAGTTGAAACTTGAACAAACACATAGATTTCGTGATGTGTATTTGTTAACGGCTTCGTCAAGCCAGAGCAACGAATTTATTGACCTCGTAATTAAAAAGGTTGAAGACTGGATAAGGCATTTTAGTGGTGTTTGGGTAAAGTGTCCAGAAAGTGCAAAATTGGCGGGTGTTATTTGTGGTCTAGGTGTTCATGAAGCAGGTGAGATTAGAAACCAGCCCGACAAAATAAAAGAAGCATACAAAATGGGCGAAGCGGTTTCAGTAACGAAAAACCGAATAGATGCATCTCAATCTAAATAGGTTGACTTTATCAGGGTTATGCTAATTTTAGCATATAGCGATCTATAAAAAAAATAACTACTTAAAATAAAAGTGACTTTTGATTGACAAAAATGAGTTTACAAAAAAAGAAGCCATGTCAAGTGGATAAGCTTTCTACGGTCTCATCAAGCAGAGCCAAGCTAAATTCATTGGCTTCAAAGATGAAAAATATCTTGAAAAAGAGATTACACTAAAGCCAAAAATATATTTCATTAAAACACATTTCTAATTGACAATACATGAAATATCCCCTACAATAGGGGGTAATTTTAATTTAAATAACTGGAGAAATATAAATGAAAATAAATCGATTATTATTGGTCATAGTGGTGTTTTTTAGTAAAACTGCAAGCGGCATGTTTGCAGACTTAACGGAAAGTCAAGTTTTTGTCACCAATCAGGTTCGCAATCATTTAGAAGGAATAAAAGAGCTTATCCTAGAAAGAGCAGAAAAATTGCCGATTCAAGGATCAATGGAACAACGAATCCTAGAGGAAGAAGGATTAACGTTTCAAGAATTCATGGAACAAAAAAAACATGAGATAAATGAAAAACTAGAGAGGCTAAACGGTATTAGCGCAGGAAACTTTGTGGAGACCATGGGTGCATTTGCAGGAACTTTAATAAGTGCCATAAACATTGAAGATCCGGAAACTCTACGATTCTGGAGAGAATCCGGTGCTCCAGTAAGTTGGGATACTTTAATCGAGTCTTGTATGTCCAAGCGTGCATTCGGTTCATTAGAAGGTATATTGAATGCAGCAGGTGAGCGACCACCGCATAGGAGTTTGTTCGAAGGATTGTTATTCTGTCCTCCAGATATACAAAGTCGCCAGGAACTAGATCACTATATCCAATCTTTGGAGCAACCTATACAAATACTAATTGCTCACGGGGAAAATCCAAACGAATTTTTACTATATGGTGGTTGGGAAAGAGTAAGTTTTATAGGAACTTTGCTGGATAAAATCCTTTGGTCGATAGCTACTCTTAGAGAGGAAAATTTTGGACTGCAATGGAAAAATATACAACACTATTTTCTTGCGAGTCTGGGAAACATTTTAATAAGTAAGGGAGCGCAAACTTTTCAGCAAAGATACGGGCTTGATCCGGTAGTAGTTGATTGCAATTTTATGGAATTGGATGAAGAATGGAATATTCCTAATTTACTTGAAGGTTATCTTAGGAATGAAGGAATCATAATGCCACTCCAAGTTTCTGACACGCAAACACAGAGACAACTATGACAATGTAAGGGAAATCTTGTAAAATGACGAGCATTTTCGTACAATCCACGAACTATGTGCTCTGGAGAAAAAATGCTGTCGTCCGAGATTCGTGCCCGGTTTTTGAAGTTTTTCGGAGATAATGGACATCAAGTCGAGGAATCCAGTTCTTTGGTTCCTCAGAATGATCCGAGCCTACTGTTTACAAATGCCGGCATGGTGCAGTTTAAAAATGTTTTCACTGGATTGGAAACAAGAAACTACAGGCGGGCCACGACGTCTCAGAAATGTCTTCGAGCTGGAGGAAAACACAACGATTTAGATCAGGTGGGCTTCACGGCCCGCCATCATACGTTTTTCGAAATGCTGGGAAATTTTTCCTTTGGTGATTATTTTAAGGAAGACGCCATCGATTTTGCCTGGACATTTTTAACAAAAGAACTGGGGCTGCCGCGCAACAGAATGTTAGTGACCGTGTATCACACGGATGAAGAGGCAAAATCTATCTGGAAGAAGGTTGCCGGAGATCTCACTGTAATTCCCATATCAACTTCGGACAATTTTTGGTCCATGGGGGACGTCGGTCCCTGCGGCCCATGTTCTGAAATTTTCTACGATCACGGAGAAAATGTGCTCGGAGGAATGCCGGGAACTCAAAATCAGGACGAGGGTCGCTATATGGAAATCTGGAACATTGTTTTCATGCAATTTGAACAGATGCCCAATGGAGAAAGAGTACCGCTCGAGAAAAAATCCATAGACACCGGAATGGGACTCGAACGAATTGCAGGAGTCATGCAAGGAGTGACGGATAACTATCAAATCGATCTATTTCAAAAAATTATTGGCGAAATAAAAACGATTTCCAATACGAATTTCGAAGCCACACATTCGTCATACAAGGTGATAGCCGATCACATTCGTGCAATTTCGTTTTTAATTGCCGATGGAATTTTACCCAGCAACGAAGGTCGCGGATATGTGCTGCGACGCATCCTGCGACGAGCAATGCGCCATGGAAATTTAATAAACATTCGGGATCCGTTTCTGTTCAGACTGTCTAATTCATTAGTTGACGTCATGATGGATGCTTATCCGGAACTGGAAAAGGCTCGGGCGATTATTTCTTCTACCGTTCATATGGAGGAGGAAAAATTCTTAATTACTCTGGATCGCGGCTTGAAAATTTTACAGAACGATATCAAAGAAATTCCTTCCGGTGGCGTATTGAGTGGCGCTAAGGCGTTTAAGCTTTACGATACCTACGGTTTTCCTCTGGATCTTACCCAGGATATTTTAAAATCAGAAAATATCAGCGTTGATGTAGTAGCATTTAATGCCGCTCTGCAGGAGCAGAAAAAACGCGCCCAGTGGACCGGATCAGGTGAAATAAAGGAAGACAAAATTTGGCACATTTTAAGAAAAAAAATAGGAACCGTCGAATTTCGAGGGTATGAAAAAGAAAAAGAATACAGCGAAGTATTATCTTTAGTACAGGAAGAGAAGGAAGTTTCATCCATTTCCTCGGGAAAAGCGTTTATAGTGGCAAAGTCTACTCCGTTCTACGCCGAATGTGGAGGGCAATGCGGAGACACCGGTCTAATAAAAAGCCAAACTGGAGTTTTCAGAGTCATTAATACCAGAAAATTTTGTGATGAAATTATTGTTCATGAGGGTGAACTTCTATCTGGATGTATTAAAATTTCCGATAATATAGAGTTGGAGGTAGATGGAGAAAAACGTCAAAAAATTAGAGCAAATCATACGGCGACTCATCTATTGCATGCTGCATTGCGTATTGTTTTGGGAGAGCATGTCATCCAACGGGGATCTTTTTTGAACGAGGATCGTTTGCGGTTTGATTTCTCTCATAATTTAGCGGTTTCCCATGAAGATATTCTGAAAATTGAAAAAATCGTCAACGGCTGGATACTGCAAGATTTACAGGTGGTCTGCAAAATTATGCCTAAAAATGAAGCGATTTCCTCTGGAGCAACGGCCTTATTTGGAGAAAAATACGGAGATTCCGTCAGAACCGTCTCAATCTTGACGGAAAGCAGGGACAAGATATCATCAGAACTCTGCGGCGGTACTCATGTGTCATCCATCGGCAAAGTCGGCCTGTTTAAAATTCTTTCGGAAATTAGCATCGGATCAGGAATCAGAAGAATAGAAGCCATCACCGGAGAAAAAATTTTGGAATACCTCGGACAAGCTGAAAAAGTCATCGATTCTCTGACGGAAAAGTTAAAATGCAGCAACTCTAATCTGCTCCCAAAGGTCGAAAACCTGCTGGTTGAATTAAAACAAAAAAATCAAGAAATCTCGTTGAATAGACAGAAGTCGTCGTTGGAGAAAATTCAGGAATTTAATAAAGCGAACGCTAATATATATACGCTAATTGTATCCGATTATGATACGAACGAGCTGCGTTCTCTGCATGACTTTATCAGATCTAGAAAGCCCTCCGGAATAATTGTCATCGCTAACTGCAATGGCGACAAGGTTTCGTTAATTGTGGGGGTAAGCTCTGATTTGCATGATAAGTATAATGCAGGACAATTGCTGAAACGCGGATTACCTCCTCTAAACGGAAATGGAGGGGGAAATGCGGCATTTGCTCATGGTGGCGGCAACGGGACAAGCAAAGCGACTGAGTCTATAGAATTGATAATTAACTCCATTGGTTAATATGGAACATACCGTAACCAATGATGAGGCAAATCTCCGTGTGGATAAAATAATAAAAAACGTTTGCGGACAAATAGGGTACGTATTTCTACAAAAATTGTTTCGTCTCGGTAAAATTAAGGTAAACGGCAAAAAAGTTGCCGCTTCAGATAGGCTGTACCCCGGAGACTTAATCAAAATTTTTGCAAAACTAGATGAACTACCAAAAGTGAAGTCGATTCCTAATGAAAAAATGTTTGATCAACTGAGGTCCATGATAATTTTTGAAAACGATAATTTTTTTGCCATCAACAAGCCAACGGGACTCGCAGTGCAACTGGGGACGAAAGTTTCCGTATGCGTGGAAACGTTCATAAAATCTTATCCGAATCACACGTGTCATCTGGTACATCGCTTGGATAAGGATACTTCTGGAGTTCTATTAGTTGCTAAAAATTTACAATACGCCCGCAAGCTAACAGAATTGTTTCGCAAAAATAGAATCCGAAAAACCTACATTGCCATTGTTAGTGGGAAAATTTCACAGGCGGGTATTATGGAAAGTTGTTTAACAAAATCATTTGTTGGTAACGAAGAAAAAATGAGAGTTGCTAGTTCCGGTAAAAAGGCCATCACTTTTTATAATCCTTTGAAAGAACTTGAAAATTTTACATTACTGGAATTGAAACCGACTACCGGAAGAAAACATCAGCTGCGGGTGCAATGTGCAGAAGTGCTGAATGCTCCGATTATTGGGGATAAAAAATACAACCGGCATTGGCGGCACAAAGAATTATTACTTCATGCTCACAAGGTCTTTCTTGAGGATTGGGGAATTGAAATTACCGCGGAAATTCCCAAATATTTTTACGAAATGATATCGGTGTCATAAATATCATGGAAGTATGCTAAATAAAAAAACCTTTTAGTGTTAAATTAATACCTTGGTAGTATTATTTTCGAATAATTGGAGTGTTTTATGTCGCAAAAGTGCAGAATATATTCTAAAGAAGATTTCAAAGGGCTCAGGAAAGCAGGAAGATTGGCGGCTCACATATTAGATTATATTACTCCATTTGTTCAAAAAGGTATTACCACGCTGGAACTGGACAATCTGTGTCATGAAGAAATTAAGAGAAACAATGCTATTTCGGCTACGTTGGGTTATAACGGATATCCCCGATCCACATGTATTTCATTAAATCATGTCGTCTGCCATGGAATTCCATCCGAAAGAAAACTAAACGATGGAGATATTCTAAATATTGATATTACAGTTATTCTGGACGGGTGGTACGGAGACACAAGCAGAATGTACGTCGTGGGGAAAGTGTCGGAAAAGGCGTCGGAATTGATTGACACAACATACGAAGCCATGATGTTAGCTATAAATTTCGTGAAACCCGGTGCCTATCTCGGTGATATAGGACATGCCATACAAAATTATGTGGAATCCAAAAGATTTTCTGTTGTCAGAGATTATTGTGGCCACGGAATAGGTCGAGTTTTTCATGATGAACCCGCGGTTCTGCATTTTGGGCAACTCGGAACTGGATTATTGCTCGAACCTGGGCATGTGTTTACCATCGAACCAATGGTTAATGTTGGCGGATATAAAACAACACTTCTGGCGGACGGATGGACAGCCGTCACGAGCGATAGATCTTTATCAGCTCAATTTGAACACACAATTGGAGTTACAGAAGATGGTCATGAAATCTTTACTGTTTCTTTAAATGGGTCGGAGAAACCTTTATATGAAATCTCGGAGTGAAAAGTCCAGTTATATAGGGCACAGACGGCGATTGCGTGACAAATTCATGTCAAATCCGCAATACATGCTTGATTACGAGTTGCTGGAGATATTGCTTTTCTATGTGTTTCAGCGAAAAGATACTAAACCACTAGCAAAAGCTATGTTGAATTATTTTAAATCACTTAGAAAAATAATTTTAGCAGACCGCTTTGATCTAAAACAAATCAATGGGGTAGGGGAATCGACGATTAATCTGATAACGGTGGTGCGAGAAATTTTTACGAGATCATTATTGGAGAAAGTTATTGAATCTGATTCAATAATGTCTACCGGTCAGGTTTTGGAATACTATAAAAACGCCTTGGGATATCTTAAAAAAGAACAACTACGCATTATGTTTTTAAATAATAAGAACAAATTGATCGCGGAAGAAATGATGCAGGAAGGTACGGTAAACAATACAGCCATATATCCTCGTGAAATTATTCAAAAAACTTTGGAATACGGAGCTAGTGCAATTATTATGGTACATAACCATCCTGGTGGAGACCCAAAACCGTCAAGACAAGATATAATTATGACCAAAATAATAAATGAAATTGCTCAAAAACTAGATATAATCCTTTTCGATCATGTGGTTATTGGAAGAATGGGAGCAACTTCGTTCAGAGATCTCGGAATAATTTAATAGCAATTTTATAATTTCATTTTTTCTTGAATATACCGCATCCATAGATCTTTACGTCTTTCGGCGGTAATTTTTTTAGACTGATCAAGTCTAAATTCGGTAATCTCTTGATGATTGCCCGATAACAGTACATCTGGAACCGATAATCCGTTAAAAACAGCTGGTTTCGTATATTGATTATATTCCAGAAGATGATTTTGAAAGGAATCATCGTCAATTGAATCGTTATTGCCTATTACATGTGGTAGAAGACGGACACATCCTTCTATGAGCATCATTGCTACGATTTCTCCTCCCAGCAATACAAAATCACCAATGGAGATTTCCTCCATATCATAAAAATCTATAATCCTTTGATCTACTCCTTCGTATCTGCCACAAAGCATCGTAATTCCAGGTAATTTGCTGATTTCTTGCAGATCGGCTTGTTGGATTTGTCTCCCCCGTGGAGAAAAATAAAACTTCTTCCACTTTTGTTCATTCTCCGACAAAGTATCAAAAGCTTGCTTAAACGTAAGGGGAGACAAAATCATTCCAGCTCCTCCTCCATAGGGAGCAGAATCAATTCTGTCAGATTTTACTGGAAATTTTTTCAAATCTATGAGTTTTAAATACCACTTTCTTTGCTCAAGAGCTTTTTTTATGACGGAAACGCCTAAATTTCCCGGGAAAGCATCTGGAAAAATTGTAAAAACATTCGCCTGCCACATTAATTTTTAAATCCGTTAAATGCTTCCGACGTTATGTAAATCTGATCCCCGACATTGGGAAAGTTTCTCTCCGTAAACGGAACTAAAAATGCTACATTGTCGTGGGAAATTTCTATAAGATCTCCAGCGCCAAAGTTTTCCGCATTAGTTATCTTACATTTGATATCGGAATTCAGCACGTGGACCTCTCTGCCAATCAGATCACAAAGATAAATTTCATTTTTTTCAATTTTTGCGAGGTCGGATTTTTTTATATAAAAAACTTCTCCTATCAGTGATTCCGCCATATTTCTATCAGTTATATCATCTATGCAGATTATGACTCTGCCGTTACCACAGAATTTTACAACGCGAAACGTAAACTCTGCTTTATTTTTATCGTATATTTTTCTGTAGCAATTTAATTTTTTAGAAAACGGAAAGACTCGCAGCGCGCCATGTATTCCGAAAGCTCCAATAACTCGCAGAATTTCTATCAAAACATACCTTCATTCCGCAGAAGGCGCTTGTTGCTGAGCTTGTTGTAATTTTTCCGCTGTTTTTTTCTTGGGAGCAGATTTTTTCGGAGTCTCAACAATTGGGGGTTTTTCACAGATCTGAAGCCTGCTCAGTAGGGTCGCCACTCTATCTGATAATTTTGCTCCAACGGAGATCCAGTATTTTACTCTATCTGCATTGGCTACGACGCGGCTCGGATTTTCGTTGGGCAGAAACGGATCGTAGGAACCGACCCTTTCCAAAAACTCACCATCTCTGGGATTTCGGGAATCAGTAACCACCATCCTATAAAATGGATGCTTTTTTACTCCACCGCGCGATAAACGAATCTTTAAAGCCACAAAAATCTCCATATTCTTTCAAAGTGATGTATTTTTAGCAATATAAGCGACAAAAGTCCAGAGAGAAATCGAATTCTGCCCGTGAAAAATGTTATGGATGCATACTGAAATTATTACTTCTTGTAATAAGTACCAATTTCCCGATCGAATTTTTGTATAAATTCTTCTATTTGAGGAGCTACGCTTGAGCGCCACTTGCTGCCGGAAAAAACACCATAATGGCCTACTCCTGGCTGTAAGTAATGCCCATGCATGTCTGCCGGAAGGTTTTTACAAAGGTTGTGGGCTGCAAATGACTGTCCTGGAGCTGATATGTCGTCCTTTTCTCCCTCAAGAGTCAACAGAGCACAACGTCTAATATTTTTAAGATTAATGGTTTGCCCCTTGTACTTCATAGTATTGCGTGGCAATTCGTAGGTTTGGAATATTTTTTCTATCGTCTCTAGATAGTAAATATCATCCATGTCTAAAACAGATAAATACTCGTCGTAGAACGTGGTATGCTTTTCCATTCCAGCTTTGTTATTGAGGATTTTATCTTCAAGATATTGGACATGAGCTCTGTAATGTGCATCCGGGTTCATATTTATAAACGCCGTTAGCTGAACGAATCCGGGGTAAACACGACGTCCTTCTCCGATATATCCACTTGGAACATATGTTAAGAAATTTTTCTCAAACCACGATAATGGATGACTTTCAGCAAGCTCGTTGACTTGGGTCTTTTTCACTCTCGGATCAATTGGTCCTCCCATTGGAATAAGGGACGCAGGCATACATGGATCATCGGCCTCGTCCATTATTGCTCCCAGAGCCATTACCTGAACTGCTGGCTGACAAACGGCCATAACGTGAGTATTCGGTCCTATTTTATGCATAAAATCGATCAAATATGAAAGATAATTATCCAATGTGAAGCTGCCAGCCGACAAGGGCACGTCGCGAACACTTTTCCAGTCCGTAATGTAGACATCATGCTTCGGGACCATTCTTTTAACCGTATCCTTCAGCAATGTGGCGAAATGTCCGGAAATTGGCGCAATTATCAGCACTTTGGGTTCATGCTGTTGATTTTCTTTCGTAAAACGAATCAAGTCGCAGAAAGGCTTTTTCAACACTGTTGTTTGATAAACGTTTACCTCTTCTCCATTTATAGTTACTTGATCTATATTAAATTCTGGCTTGTGTACACGCCTGGTCGACCGCTCGTACATATCGGACAATCCTTCGGCAAGGCGCCCAATGCATGAATTCATAGCGTGCGGATTTGATCTTAGGATAGATCTTAAAATCTGAGCGGATTTCCTGGAAGGTTTTGTAAAATAGGAAATGGAATCATAAAAATCATACATATAATATTCCCCTTTTGGTAAGCACTTTGTTAGTATGTCCATAAAATATTAATAAAAAGCTAAAAATGATAAATTCATCCTTTTTTTCTTTCATTGTTAATTGTTAATTAATTTGTAGAGGAGTATAAATTAGTAGGTAAAATATTTAGTGCGTATTCTATGGGAAAGCCTTTTTTATATATTCTATTTTTGCTGGCGGCATGTTCAGCAACCCCAGAAAATCCCGATCCACACAGAGAGTTTAATAAAGATATGCTTGAATTCAATCTAGCTCTCGATAAAAACATCTTAAAACCGACTGCTTTGGCATATAGGGACGTCGTTCCAGATGTTGCAAGAGAATCTATATCTGATTTTCTCGCGAATCTAAAAGAACCATTTTACAGTATAAATTATATCGTGACTTGCGATGCAGAACATGCAGCAAATTCTCTTTTTCGTTTTGTAATAAATTCGACATTGGGAATAATTGGACTTTTCGATGTAGGCGAACAGATCGGATTGGAAAAGACTGAAATTTCCCATCAAAGTACTTTGAAAAAATTCGATGTGCCGCTGGGGGATTATTTAGTCTTACCAATTTTAGGATCATCTTCAACGCGAGATGCGATTGCCGAGCCTATTGCATGGTTTGCCGATCCTGTGGGATATTTTATTGGATTCCCATTCATGCTGGCGAAATACGTTCTAACGGCGATCAGCGATCGTGCTGAAAATGCCAATTTAATTGATTCGACAATTCATAATTCCATGGACATATATTCGACAACAAAGAGTATGTATCTACAAAAATATGGGGATATGTCGACAAACGCTGACGATATCTTTTTGGATGATGAAGAAGACTGAGTATGTCGGTAGTACAGCAATGAAAAAACGATATTTTGCTATCTTAAAATGCTAAAATGAGGGTATTCTCCACCAAGGATTATGCGCCAAATATGTCTAGTATTCCGAAAATAATTATAGCAATTCCTACCATGAGAATTAGCAATGCTTTCCCTTTATCAATTATGGAGTGTACTTTGGACATTCTCATAAATAGAAAAACAGGTAGAATGATGGCTATTATGGCTAGAATAATTCCCGCAAAATTTAGAACTCGTATAAAGGCGTTGGGCACAAATATCGCAACCGTCGTCGCCGGGACGATCATAAATAATGTTGATATAATGCGTATGAACTTAACGTTGCTAGCGAAATGTTTCAGATCTTTTTCTAGAATCTCATTCAGAGATAATCCAACACCAATAATTGATGTTATAATCGCCAAGAACGAGACCACCCATGCGGCATGTTGAATCACAGTTATGTTCGTTATGACGCTTAAAACGCGTATTAGCTCTCCAACTTCTAGAGGACTTATTAGCATCCTATGAAAACTTTCTGGATCAGAGTTGAAGATTATTGTTAGTACGCACGTAACCCATAGACTGTACATAATAACGGGGATTATGCTTCCGAACAAACATGCTCTCTGGATTACCTTTTTGTCGTTATCGACAAATTTTGTGAGCGAATGTAACGATGCTTGAAATCCGAATGATGTAAATACCACCGGAAGAACTGTAGTCCACGCTTTTAGATGCCATATGTCACCCATATGAGTTGGCAACTTATCAGTTCTGGAGCACATTGTTAAACAAACTATGCCCACCAATATTATGGAGAACAGAATTATAAATGCATGGTTATTTATTTTTATTATCAAATTCGTCGAAAATAAAAAAATAAGAGAGATAGCTACCGCAAATATAATCGCAATATTCGTGAATGAGTATCCATTAAGTATTGATGATCTTATTACGGACGTTCCTCCAAAGATATACGCCGACAGCAGCGCAAAAGACAATATTTTGATACAGGCGTCCCCAATGTTTGCCGATATTGGTTCACCAAAAAATAATCCAACATCCTTCAGGCTAAAATCTGCCTGAGAATGTATGTTGAGTTCGCAGCGTATCATAGCGGATACATACGTTACCCAACAGAAAAAAAGCATTAACAGCAAACTTCCAATTATTCCGAAATTCACCAAAACAATTGGCAACGAAATCATTCCAGACCCTATTGCCGTACCGGCTAATAAAAATATTGCTCCAAGTTGTTTTCTCATGATCGATACCCAAAAATAAAAATATTAAAGTAGAAATTGCTAAAATTATACTAAACGTGATTGTTAATATCGGTATCGATAGCAGGAAGACTGGCTGTTCAGCAGCATAGCACTGCTGTTAGCGAGCATATATTTATTAACTAATAACATTAATCGCCTCTGCCAATCATATTTTATATATAATATTTATTTTTTTAAATGTCAATATACCTGGGGATTAACAATTAATTACGTTTAAGTATAATGTCAGCATATATTTGTAAGAGGTGTTGGTATGGATGTATGCAAGCATTGCAACAGTGATGATTTAAGAAAAGACAGAGTAAGAAACGGCATACAAAAATGGCGATGCAAGTCTTGCAATCGTTCTCAAAGCTTGACAGATAATCGCGTAAAATACAGCGCAAAAGAGAGAAGTCTTGCCCTGACGTTGTACCTTGAAGGAAACGGGTTTCGGAGAATTGCAAGAATTCTCAGCGAGATATTTGAGAAATTTTCGTGTAAAATATCAGCAGCAGTCTTATAAAACAAACGGAAAAGTACGGTGGAACATAAAATAATTGACAGTTCTTTAAAAAGCATTTTGAGTATAACGGTTCCCATGGTGCTGTCGGTTTTGTCGACGAACCTAATGTTCCTCATAGATAGGGCAATGTTGGCGGGATATTCAATGGACTCGATGAATGCTGCGGCCATGGCTGGTAATTTTACCGTGATTTTTACCATGATGCTTATCGGTATCTCGAATTCAGCGGAAATATTCGTTGGCCAATATAATGGTTCTAAACAATACGACAAACTAGCAGCTCCGGTGTGGCAGATGATTTACATGTCGTTGGCTGCATCGGTTATTCTCATTCCAATTGCATATTTTTCCGATTATCTTCACACATTGCCCGATTATTACCTGAAAGAAGGAGTAGCGTATCAGAAAACTTTGATGTATTTTGGAGCTCTTCCTTCGCTCAGAGTGGCATTTTGCGCATTTTTTATAGGCCGTGGAAAGACAAAAATCATAACTTTTTCCGTAATAGCGGGAATCATTGTCAATGCCATACTCGATTACTTACTAATATATGGAATTAAAAATGTTTTTCCTGGAACTGGATGTCAGGGAGCTGCAATTGCTACCGTTATAGCTGAATTCGTACAGATAGTAATTTTGGCTGCGATATTTTTTAATAATAAAAACAGAACCATCTGCCAAACCTTAAAAAACAACAAATTTGATTATAAATTATTCTGCAGCTGCATAAAAATAGGCCTTCCCTTATCGTTTGGAAATTTCATATCGATGCTGGCTTGGTATGTGGTACAGACCGCAATCAGTTATTCTTCCAAAGATATTGCTACAATTTATAATATCGGTATGAATGTATACATATTTTTCCTCTTTGTCGGTGAGGGCATAAACAAAGCAGCTGCCGCCATCTGTTCAAATATGATAGGAAGAAGAGATTTACAATCCATAGAAAAAACTCGTCAAGTTTTTATCGCTATTTCCTTATTTTTCGGCTACATAATCGCTATTCCTCTGATAGGGTTCCCCGAATGGATTTTGAGCATACTCGATATGCTGCCGGACAACATTTCTATGCTATATTCTGACATAAAAACCGTATTTTATTGGGTAACTGTGACCATCGTTCTGGAAACGCTGCTATTTTCCACCTGGGGCATTCTAATAGCTGGAGGAGACACTAGATATGCCGTAATCGTCTACCAAATAACTCTATGGGGGTTAGTGGCTTTGCCGACAGCCATACTTTATTACATGGGGGCTTTGAATTCAGTTCCTGTCGTTTACCTATTCATGGTGGCTTGGTTGGTTATGACTCAATTTTTTTTGTACAAAAGATATAAAAGCTTAAAATGGTATAACAAACTAGTCTAGAAGATTTATGGAATAGCCACAACATTGGTGGTGCGATCGAAGGGATTTGAACCCATGACCCCGAGATTAGGAATCTCGTGCTCTATCCAGCTGAGCTACGACCGCAACGCTAGCAATCTATATAAAAACCATATTTTCTTCAAGAGATTTAGGGAGATCAATCTGGTTCTGCCTTTATGATTACGTCGACTTTTTCAAACATGCCGCGCAGCTTGGATTCTGCCTTTTGAGTTATATTATCTGCCTCGACAAATGATGTTCCGGAACTGACTTTGATTATGGATTCAATGTACTTTTTCATTCCAGCAGATCTTGTTTTTAGTATTTTAATTTTCTTTACGCCATCAACTGATTTTATTGTTTTCAAAATACGATCTTGTGCATTTTGCGGAAGAGATCCATCCATCAAATCAACAATAGCGCTTTTTAAAATTAAAAACGCACTATACAAAACGTATCCTCCAACAAGTACACCGCATACAACGTCTGCATATATAAAAAATTTTGAAATTAGCAAAGATAAAACGATGCAAATATTTACCAGGAAATCGGACAAATAATGCAGCGAATCCCCCTTGACGAGCACAGAATCCGTTTTCAGAGCCACATACTTTTGAAAATATACTAGTTTATACACGGCGACACAGGAAATTATCATGACCGCAATTCCTACTTCCGTATTGTTAACAGATTTGGGGTTTAAAAGTGCCTCGTGAGCCTCAACGAATATCATAATTCCAGAATAAATAACCAATAAACATTGGAAAAGAGCCATTATTCCTTCTACTTTTTCATGACCAAAATTATGCTCTTTATCTATAGAAACGGAGGAAAACAACAGAGCGTGATATGCTAAGAATGAAGTGAGAGCATCCAAAAAAGAATCCGTCATGGAGGCCCTCATGGAAATGGAATCCGTGATTATCCAAGCCCCTAATTTTAGTATAATCAGAAAAATGGAAATAAAAACTCCGAATACCACAGATTGTTTTGCAAGTTCTGTATGAGAGCGATTTTTGCAATACATATCCAACATACGATCAAATAATTTTATTCGAAAAAACACATCAAAATCTTTCATTATATGTTTTTATACTATACACCATCTAGACAGTTTTTTCATTATTCACTTTTGAATTTTTCTGTTGTAGTATCCGGAATTGCCCGGCGGAGTAGCTCAGTTGGTTAGAGCGGTGGAATCATAATCCATGTGTCGGGGGTTCAAATCCCTCCTCCGCTACCATTTTTGTGTCGTATCTTTGCGTTGCGGATATCTCTGCTAAAATAATCGCAAATCCCGAGAGAAGACATATGCAATACGACCGATTTCAATATCAAGCATAATTTATGTGTTATATTGCTATACCTAGGATCTCGACGTAAAACTACAAATTTCACTTGCAAAAAAAGACAATTTATCGCATCCTTTGCCGCAATGGGGTCATAGCTCAGTTGGTAGAGCGCTACAATGGCATTGTAGAGGTCAGGGGTTCGACCCCCCTTGACTCCACCAGACTATATGGCAATAGACGAGAGTTTTGCATTGCTCTATATGTCTAGGTCCTTAAGAATATCGCTGTATCAGAAGCTGTTGCAGCTTCAGTGCGTTTATATACAGACAACATAGTGCCTAACATCATTCTCCAAAGCGTAAAATCGCCTTCTAAATCTCTCCGTTTTCTCCAAACAATGGGGTCAGGAGATTTTTTGAAGCTCCGCTCGAAATGGCTGCAACAGAGGCAATTGCGGACTTTCGTCCAAACACGCATTTTCACGTTGCGGAGAATTCTCTGGTCGGGCGGATGTATCGAAGAACCTGAGACAGGCAAATTGACGCGCGCTTAAAATATCAACAAAATTTCTTACGCGACCAAGACTATACTCTTTATATTCTTATGGAACAATTTCCAGTTTTTATGCAATTTTATCTTTCAAACATTTTTGCGTTATAAACCTATAATATAAGCGATTCGCTCCGCCTAAAAACAGTATTATTGTGATTATATTAGGAATAAAAATAGCTCCAACAAAAAATAAAAATGATAGAAAAGAAGATTGCTTATGATAAAATTCTGCATATTGTGCAGTTAGCTCATATAAAAATAGTGCTAATGGATAATATATAATTTCAGCTGTTAGTATCATAAAACCATATTTATACATTTTCTTATAAAAGAACCAAATCGAGCTGAAATGAGATAAACAAAATATCTCCCAATTTATGCAAAAAATATCTCCTCGTTCTATTTTCGAAAACTTCTCAATATAATGGCTTGATACGGATGTTACAGATTCTATATTTTTATTGTTAATACTAGTATCCCAATTGTCTACTTCTTTCAATGATTTTTTTACGAGTGCCTTATCTTTCAAATAAGCATTTGGCATAAGCACAAAAAAGAACATAAAACATAAGGCCACAAAAATACCGGTTGCTTCATATCCTTTACAGAGATGATATCCTTTTTCAATCTTTTTTCTGATATGTCTGTAGTAAAGATTATTTCCCCAAATGCCTAAAATGAGGGAAAAAAAGAGTTGCAACAAAATCACTAAGATTCTTGATGCAGCCAATATAGCATGCCTAACATCCTGTTCCAATTGCGAAGAGTGTTCTGCGTTATTTGGTAAAAGCATTATAATCAATAACGGAACGATCAATATCAAACAAACAGAACTGTAAAGATACATTTTTCTATATGCCAACCAAAACGGTCCACCAATAAAAGCTCCCCAATTCCAATAAAACTTTTTTCCAGAGGATAAACCATTCATAATCGACAAATAATAATTATCTGTTCCATCTTTTAATACATTTTTTATTTTTTCCTGCATTATAAGCAACATATTTCTTTTTCAAAAGCAATATCTTGTTTCTACTACGTTTTCATTTGCTAATTTTCATTGTTTTCTTGTATGTCGTGCACAACATCACGTCCGTTAGTTATGACAATATCCGCAACATCCTCGTAAACATTTCCATACTTTCTAGCTGATTTTCCAAGTAATACTCCAGTAAAAGCATACCGCTTCCATTTGTCAACAACAGGACGCAATTCTGCATCTCCACTTACAAAAACGTGATATGCATCATCTACGCCCTCAAAAGCCCAACCAATAGCCGGAAGATATGAACAAGTATCAAACCATGATTGTAATATACCTTTTTCGCTGATATAGTCAATACAGCTTATTGCAGGGGATTGTCTACCGAATATACACATGAGGGATTGTCTACTAATTATACACATTTTTTATGAAGGAGTAATTGTATGGAAAGCCTGAGCATTTCTTCTGATTTAGAGTAGCATTTGGTTTTTCTATGAAGTCTGGCGAGATAATAT